>JANLWD010000251.1:0-9479 GCA_031364345.1 Sphingomonas sp. | reverse complement strand
AGCATGTAGCCCACGTGCAAATTACAGTGGCAGAAGACCTTGGGGTCGAAGGTCGTGCAGGGTTTTACGAAAAGTCAGGCGCAAGCTGTTCGCTCGCAAGCAGCAAATGCGATGATCGGGTCCGCTGCATTCACGAACGCTAGTGAGACAAACAAGCAGGAATTTTCGGAAGTATTGCTTGTTCAAGCAATGCTTACCGCTGCATCTGCGGACACGTACTCAAATAACCCTAACATGTTGCGACAACTGGGTCAGACAGTACGTCTGACTGCGAAGAGCATGGGGCTTGATCTCGACTCCATGACGCTCACTGACGACGGCTTCGTTCCCGCAAGGAAAACCGGTGCTGCGGAGCCCGCGCCCGGTATGCCCGAAACAGCGCTTGCCGCCAATGCGAGCGCTGCCTCTGCCGAAGCAAGCCCGCCCTATCTCCTGATCGCTGCTGCCGGTGGCGCAGGGCTCGGCGGCGTGTTCCTGCTCGGTCGGATGTTCGGACGGCGCGGTTAGTCAGTCGGTCGGCAAAAACAACAACCCGGCAAGGCTGTTCAGCTCCCACTCTCCAGCCTCAACCTCGTTCAGCGCGCAACTTGCCGACGAGGCGCGACGCTTTCACGCATCGCTGCCGTCGTTATAAGCTCGTAGCAGCTTGGCTAAGTCCGCATGAGCGCCAGCACGCGCGTCGCCCATTCCTTGCGGCAAATGAGCAGATCGGGCATGAACGTGTCGCGCCGGTTATAAACGAGCGGCGCACCATCGGCACGGCTGACGTGAAGACCGTGTGCCGTGGCGACGGCGACGGGCGCGCAACTGTCCCATTCATATTGCCCGCCGGTGTGGAGGTAGATTTCGGCGTCGCCGCGGACGATTGCCATTGCTTTTGCGCCGGCACTGCCCATCGGCACGAGTTCCGCACCAATGGATTTGGCGACAGCGAGCGCTTCCGCAGCGGGGCGGGTGCGGCTGACGACCATGCGCGGGGGGTTGTGGAGCGGAGACGGCGGCCGCGGCTGATCACTGCGCAGAACGAGATCGAGGCCGGGGAGCGCAACGGCACCGATCGTTGCAACGCCGTCGATTGCCAATCCGACGTGCACGGCCCAGTCGCTGCGCCCTTCGCCATATTCGCGCGTGCCGTCGACCGGATCGATGATCCAGACGCGCGATTTGGACAGGCGCGCGTCGGTATCGGTGCTTTCTTCTGACAGCAGACCGTCGTCGGGCCGTGCTTCGGCAATGGCGTGAATAAGATATTGATTGGCGGTCTGGTCACCCGACTTGCCGAGCGACTTGCCTGTCGTGATGCCGCAATCGCGGACCTGCAGCAGGAGCTTGCCCGCGATGGTCGCAAGGTGTGCGGCGAGTTCGGCGTCCGTCATTTAAGCGGCATGATCTGGCGGATGATATGTTCGGCGGCCTCGGCAGGCGTCATTTCGACTGTATTGACGCGGATTTCAGGCTGGAGGGGAGGTTCATAGCGGCTGTCGATGCCAGTGAAATTCTTGAGTTTTCCAGCGCGCGCCTTTTTATAAAGTCCCTTCACGTCACGCGCTTCGGCAATCTCTAGCGGCGTTTCGACGTAGATTTCGATGAACTCGCCGTCGGGTATCATGCCGCGCACCATGTCGCGCTCGGCACGGAAGGGCGAGATGAATGCGGTCAGCACGATCAGCCCGGCATCGGCCATAAGCTTGGCCACCTCGCCCACGCGGCGGATATTTTCGATGCGGTCGGTCTCGGTAAAGCCAAGATCCTTGTTGAGACCATGCCGGACATTGTCGCCGTCGAGCAGAAACGTGTGGCGGTTCATCAGAGCGAGTGATTTCTCGACTTCGTTGGCGATGGTCGATTTGCCCGAGCCCGACAGGCCAGTGAACCAGAGCACGCGCGCCTTCTGATTTTTAAGACTGGCGTGCGCCTCACGCCCGATGTCGGTTGCCTGCCAATGGACATTTTGCGCGCGACGCAGGCTGAAGTGGAGCATCCCCGCGCCAACGGTACGGTTGGTGATCTTGTCGATCAGGATGAAACCGCCGAGACTATGGTTGTCGATATAGGGCTCGAACACGATTGGCTTGTCGGTCGCGATTTCTGCGACGCCGATTGCGTTGAGCTCGAGCGTTTTTGCCGCCATATGCTCCATGCTATTGACGTTGACGGTATATTTCGGTGCCTGCACCGTGGCCGAGACCATCTGCGTGCCGAGTTTCAGCCAATAGGCACGACCGGGGATCATCGCGTCGTCGGCCATCCAGACGATCGTCGTTTCGAACTGGTCGGCAACCTCGGGCGGGTTGTCCGCAGTGACAATGACGTCGCCACGCGAGCAGTCGATTTCGGTATCGAAGCAAAGCGTGACCGACTGGCCAGCGACAGCTTCGTCGAGATCGCCACTCATTGCGACAATCTTGCTGATCGTCGCGGTCTTGCCCGACGGCAGCACGCGGATAGCATCGCCCGGCTTGATGCTGCCAGTCGCGATCTGGCCGCTGAACCCGCGAAAATCGAGGTTGGGGCGATTGACCCATTGTACCGCCATGCGCAGTGGCTTGGTCTGATCGGACTCGTTGTCGAGCGCCACCGTTTCGAGATGCGCCATCAGCGGTGCACCGTGATACCACCGCATATTCGGCGATTCAGTCGTGATATTGTCGCCCTTGAAACCCGAAATCGGGATCGCGGTAAAATGCTCGATACCGATCGAGGCGGCAAACGACATGTAGTCGGCGACGACCGTGTCATATCTGGCCTGATCATGATCAATCAGGTCCATCTTGTTGACCGCCAGCACGATGTTGCGAATCCCGAGCAGCTTGGCGAGATAGCTGTGCCGCCGCGTCTGGACGAGGACTCCCTTGCGCGCGTCGATCAGGATAACGGCGAGATCAGCCGTGGAGGCGCCCGTGACCATGTTGCGGGTATATTGTTCGTGCCCCGGACAGTCGGCGACGATAAACTTGCGCTTTTCGGTTGCGAAAAACCTGTAAGCGACGTCGATGGTAATGCCCTGTTCGCGTTCGGCCGCGAGACCATCGACGAGAAGCGCGAAGTCGATCGCGCTCCCTTGCGTGCCGATGCGTTTGCTATCAGCTTCGAGGGTGGCAAGTTGATCCTCGAAGATCATCTTGCTGTCATAAAGCAGGCGTCCGATCAGCGTGGACTTGCCGTCGTCGACCGATCCGCAAGTGATGAAGCGAAGCAAGCTCTTGTGCTGATGCGCGTCGAGATAGGCGTCGATGTCCGACGCGATCAGGTCGTCGGTTTTGTAAATCACCGCGTCGTCGAGCGTGGCGGGCATCAGAAATACCCCTCGGCTTTCTTCTTCTCCATGCTCGCGGCCTGGTCATGGTCGATCAGGCGGCCCTGGCGTTCGCTGGTCGTGGTCAACAGCATTTCTTGGATGACCTTGGGCAGCGTCGTGGCGTCGCTTTCGACCGCGCCCGTCAGCGGAAAGCAACCTAGCGTGCGAAAGCGGATCGCGCGTTCGGTGATTTCGGGCCGCCTGCCCATCACCCGTTCGAGCCGGTCCAGATCGTCGGCCATGAAAAGCTGGCCATCACTCACATAGGTCGGACGCGGCGCGCTGAAATAGAGCGGGACAATCTCGATCCCTTCGAGATGGACATATTGCCAGATGTCGAGCTCGGTCCAGTTCGAGATCGGGAAGACGCGGATGCTTTCGTTCTTCGCTTTGCGCGCGTTGTAGAGATTCCACAGCTCGGGCCGCTGGTTCTTCGGATCCCAACCGTGTGTCGCCGTGCGAAACGAGAATATGCGTTCCTTGGCGCGGCTTTTTTCCTCGTCGCGGCGAGCCCCGCCGAAAGCAACGTCGAACCCGTATTTGTCGAGCGCTTGCTTCAACCCCTCGGTCTTCCACATATCGGTATGGAGCGAACCATGATCGAACGGGTTGATGCCGCGTTCGACGCATTCAGGATTTTGATAAACGAGTAATTCCATTCCGGCATCGCGCGCCGCTTTTTCGCGCAGGTCGTACATCGCCTTGAACTTCCATGTGGTATCGACATGAAGGAGCGCGAACGGCGGTGGCGAGGGGTAGAACGCCTTTCGCGCGAGGTGCAGCATGACGGCGCTGTCCTTGCCCACCGAGTAAAGCATCACCGGCTTTTCAGCTTCGGCCACCACTTCGCGCATAATGTGGATGCTTTCGGCCTCAAGCCGTTCCAGATGGGTCAGTATTTTTGTCATGTTACACGGTCCAGACGCGCCGACGCGTTAATTATGTCCGGCAATCTTGTGCCCCGCTGTCGGCAATTGCTCAAGACAGGACTTCTTTAGCCGTGTTGCGCCCGTGTTTACGGGCAGGAACCGAGCGGTCTAACTTCGGGGTTGCCTAAATCGGAGTGAAATGGGGTATGGCTCGCACGATGAATAATATCGCTCCGTCACGAATGCGTTCCTGGCTGTTCGCGCCGGGCGACAGCGACAGGAAAATGGCCAAGGCTGCAGAAGGGGCAGCGGACATTGCGCTATTCGATCTCGAAGACGCGGTCACATCAGAGAACAAGCCGTTGGCGCGGCAAATGGTTCACGATTTTCTCGAGGGCTATGCCGGTGATCGCCGCCGGCTGTGGGTGCGCGTCAATCCGCTCGACGGGCAGTGGACGCTTGATGATCTGGCTGCGGTGATGCCTGCGCGACCCGGCGGGATCATGTTGCCAAAAGTCTACGGCCGCGCCGATGTCGACCGGCTCGACCATTATCTTTCGGCGTTCGAGGCTGCGCATGGCATCGACGCCGGATCGACGCCCGTCATTGTGCTGGTCACCGAAACGGCGGAAGCGATGTTCCATACCGGCGATTACAAGGGTGCGCCGCGTGTCGTCGCACTGACCTGGGGCGCGGAAGATCTCGCCGATTCCATCGGGGCGAATTCGAACCGCAATCCCGACGGAAGCTATGGTTTTACCTACGAACTGGCCCGAAGCATGTGCTTATTGGGTGCAGCGGCAGCGGGCGTGGCGGCCATCGAGACGATTCAGGGCGATTTCCGCGACCTCGATGGATTGCGCGCACGGGCGGAGAAAGTCCGGCGCGATGGTTATCGCGGGATGCTCGCGATCCATCCGGCGCAAGTCGATGTGATCAACGCTTCCTTTACACCGACTGCCGACGAGATTGCCGAAGCACGGGCCATTGTCGATCTGTTCGCCGCCAACCCCGGCGTGGGCGCTATCGGCTACAAGGGCGGGATGCTCGATCGGCCCTATCTGTCGCGCGCACGGGCGCTGCTCGCATCGGTCCAATGACAGTCACGACCGACGCTGCCGGGCTCGAGCTTGCGCAATTTCTGCGCCGCGGCGACCGCATCGTCATCGGGCAGGGGTGCGGCGAACCGACGACTCTGGTCGAGGCACTGATCACCCAAGGTGCGGGCATCGGCAACTTGTCAGCGTTTATCGCGACGAGTTTTTCGGGGCTGTTCACGCCGGACACCGCGGACAGTCTGACGCTGTCGAGCATGGGCGCTATCGGTTCGCTTCGGTCGATGGCTGCGGCACACAAGCTTGGCATCATTCCGTGCCATGTCGGCCAGATTGGGCCGATGATTGCGGATGACCTGATCGGCTGTGACGTCGCATTCGTGCAGGTCAGCCCCGTCGACAGTGACGGCAACCACAGTTTCGGCCTGATCGCCGATCATGTCGCCGACGCCGTCGCCAAGGCGCGGGTGGTTATCGCTGAGGTCAATGATCAGGTCCCGTTCGTCTATGGCGACGGTGTGCTACCTTCGTCGAAAATCGATGTCGTTGTCCATGTCTCGCGCGCACCGGTCGAAGTCGCGCCGGTGAGAATCGGCCCGACCGACGAAGCAATTGCGCGCCACATTGCGAGCTATATCGAGGACGGATCGGTCCTCCAGACCGGCGTCGGGGCTGTGCCTGACGCGGTGTTGCGCCTCATCGGCGATCGCAAGGATTTGGGGGTCCATTCGGGAATGCTCGGCGACGGCCTTGTGGATCTGGTCGAAGCAGGCGTGATCACCAATGCGCGCAAGCCCATTGACACCGGCATCTCGATCAATGGCGCGCTGATCGGTACCAAGCGGCTTTACGACTATGCTCACCGCAACTTGGCGATCCGCATGTGCAGCGCGGACTATACGCATAGCGCCGCCATTCATGCGCTGATCCCGCAGATGGTGACGATCAATTCGGCACTCGAGGTTGATCTGACCGGACAAGTGAATGCCGAACAAGGCGGCGGCAGCTATTTCGGTGGCACCGGCGGGCAAGTCGATTACGTCCGGGCGGGCAGCCGTTCGCCGCGCGGGCGTTCGATCATCGCGCTGCCCGCAACCGCCAAGGACGGCACGCTCAGCCGCATCGTGACGGCACTGTCGGGTCCGGTGACGACGGCGCGGAGCGAAGTCGACATCATCGTCACCGAATTCGGTGCAGCCGAACTCAAAGGGCACCCGCTTGCCGAACGGACCCGCCGACTGATCGCCGTTGCGCACCCAGATTTCCGCGAGGCGCTCGACCGTGCGGCACATGTCATCCGCCAAAGGGGATATTGAATGAGCGATGCAGTTCTTTTCGATGCGCGGGCGGATGGTATCGCGGTCATCACGCTCAACCGGCCAGACACGCGCAACGCGCTGAGTGCCGAAGTGCGCGACGGGCTGCGCGCGGCGTGGGAACGGTTTGAGCGTGACCCTGGCATGCGCGTTGCGATCCTAACTGGTGCGGGCGACAAGGCTTTTTGCGCGGGCGGCGACCTGAAAGCGATGGTCGCCGACGGGATGCAGGTGCCGCCACGCGACTTTTTCCCACTTCCTTATGACAGCATCGAGCTTTCCAAACCGACGATTGCTGCGGTCAACGGCGTCGCGTTTGCAGGCGGCTGGATGATTGCCCAGGCCTGCGACTTGTGCGTCGCAAGCACCACCGCCAAATTTGCAATCACCGAAGTAAAGGTCGGTCGCAGTTCGCCGTGGGCAGCCCCACTGATCCATATGATTCCGCAACGGATCATGATGGAGATCATTCTGACGGGCAAGCCGATCACCTCGCAGCGTGCCTACGAGATCGGGCTCGTCAACCGGATCTCCGAACCCGAAGCGCTGATCGACACGGCGCTCGAACTCGCCCGCGAAATCCTCGACGGCGCGCCGCTGTCGGTTAAGGCGGGACGCGATACGGTGATGCTTGCGACCGAAATGGGCCGTGCGGCCGCGCTTCAGGCTGCCCGTGCCGCATCCGAATTTACTTATATGAGCGAAGATGCGCAGGAGGGGCCGCGCGCCTTTGCCGAAAAGCGCAGTCCCGATTGGAAAGGACGCTGACGATGACCGTTACGTCTGGTCGGCACTCGCCAGCGTCTTGTGTTTGTTGAGATACGTGAATTACCGGTATTCTTGGCGCACTCGGAGGGATTCGAACCCCCGGCCCCTGCCTTCGGAGGGCAGTGCTCTATCCAGCTGAGCTACGAGTGCTTGTGACTTCCTCTAGCAAGCGCGCCGCAGCTTCGCCAGTCCTATCGCGCCTTTGCCAGTTTGATGGGCTGAAACTTGCCGAGGCCGCAACTGGCGCCTTGTGACAATCCGGGCGATTGCAGCACAGTGATGATATCAACCGAGCAAAGCTGGCTCAGCGACGTCTTGTAAAGGAAACGTTCTTCAAATCCGAGGCTCGGGCAACTGTTGGGCAGCGTGTTGCGATAAACGCGACCGCCGCCAAGATCGAAATCGATCGTGCTGTCGCCGTAAACGCGGGTCGAGCGGATGTTGCGCAACTGCACGCAATCGACCGCGTCGCCGACGGGCGTGGCTTCGGGTGGCGTCGACCGGTCGCGCGCGGTTGCAGCGGTTGCCGTCATGATAAGCGCAACAATAATGAACTTATGCATCGGAAGCTCCTTTTCCAGACTTTGGAGCAGTCTGGACCGGCAATTCTGACTTGGCCCTGAATATGCATAGGTCGGCAACCGGACAGCGCCAGCATTCGGGCGTCCGCGCTTTGCACAGATAACGGCCGTGGAGGATCAGCCAGTGATGTGCAGCAGTCCGGAAAGGTGCCGGTGTTTGCCGCTCGAGAATTTTCTCGATCGCGGTCGGTGTCTTGCCTTTGGCAAGGCCAGTGCGGTTGGCAACGCGGAAAACATGCGTGTCGACCGGAAAAGTTTCCGCGCCAAGCGCGACGTTGAGCACGACATTGGCTGTTTTGCGGCCGACCCCGGGAAGCGTTTCGAGCAAGTCACGATCGATCGGCACTTCGCCGCCATAGCTGTCGACGAGGATCTGGGAGAGTGCGATGACATTCTTTGCCTTATTGTTGAAAAGGCCGATCGACTTGATGTGATCACGCACGGTTTCCAGACCGAGATCGAGCATCGCTTGCGGATGATCCGCTTTGGCAAACAACGCGCGCGTTGCTTTGTTGACGCCGACATCGGTTGCCTGTGCTGACAGGACCACAGCGACCAGAAGCGTGTAGATGTTGACCGATTCCAGCTCGGTCTCGGGTGCCGGATTGGTTTCGGCAAGGCGCCGGTAAAATTCGAAAATATCAGCCTTTTTCACAGGCCGAGCACATCGGCCATCGTGTAGCGTCCGGCGGGTTTCTCCACCAGCCAGAGTGCGGCCTTGACTGCGCCGCGCGCAAAAATGCCGCGATCCTCGGCGCGGTGGCCGAATTCGATGCGTTCTCCGTCGGCTGCAAGGATCACCATATGGTCGCCCGCGACCGATCCACCGCGCAGGCTTGCAAAGCCGATGCTGCCAGCGTCGCGCAGCCCGTCGCGGTCGAAGCGGCTAAGTTCCGGAAGGCTTTTGCCGCGACCTCTTGCCGCCGCCTCGCCGAGCAGCAGTGCAGTCCCCGATGGTGCATCGATTTTGTGCCGGTGATGCATTTCGATCACTTCGATATCCCAATCGTTGCCGAGCCGTGCTGCTGCCTGTTCGATCATCGCAGCAAGCAGGTTGATCCCGAGTGAGGTATTTGCTGCCTGGATGACTGCAATCACACCGGCTGCCTCGTCGATCATTGCCTGATGCGCGCTGTCGAGACCGGTCGTGCCAATAAGGATCGGTGTTTTTGCCACGCGCGCGGCGGCCAAGTGGGGCTCAAGCGCGTCGGGTGAAGAGAAATCGACGATGACATCGCTGATCTGTGCAAGTGCCGCTGAATCGCCGCCGATATCGACGCCGGCATGCGTGCAACCAGCGGCGTCGGCCGCTGCTGCGATTGCTTGCCCCATACGGCCCGCGCTTCCGAAAATGCCGATTCGTGTTTTGCCCTGTCTCATCACCGATCTATAGCGCGGGCGTGCGCCACATCCACAACATCGTCGCCCTGACGGGAGCGGGCATTTCCGCTGAAAGCGGTATCGCGACGTTTCGCGGACCCGGCGGCCTGTGGGAAGGACACCGGGTCGAGGATGTCTGTACGCCCGAAGCGTTGGAGGCGGATCCCGAGCTGGTGCATCGCTTTTACGATGACCGGCGCGCGGCGCTGGCG
>JANLWD010000221.1:0-2518 GCA_031364345.1 Sphingomonas sp. | reverse complement strand
CTGTCTGTGCGAGTGTGCTGGTTCTGACGCTGGCAGGATGCGGTTCGTCGAGCGGAATTTTCAATCGCGCGCGGCCCAATGAATTTGCCGTGACGCGCGCAGCACCACTGGTCGTTCCCCCCGATTTTGCACTGACGCCGCCAGCACCCGGCAGTGCACGGGCGCAGGAAGCCGATTCGTCGCAACAGGCGCTGCAGGCGATGTTCGGTGGTCCGGCGACACGGAGCGCGGCTGAAACCGGAGCGCTCGATCAGGCAGGTGCCGTTCGTGCTGCACCGGGTATCCGATCGAATGTCGGTGATCCGAAAACCAATGTTGCGGACAAGGGCGCAGTGACGCGCGATATTATCGCTGCACCCGAGGGTGACGGACAGGACGCACGCGCCACGACGCCAAAATAATCGTCGGCCTCGGTTGAAGGGGCGACATTTGCCGCCCCTTCGTTTCGCACCCGAAGATCGCTAAAAAGTAACGCCGACAGTGGCGACGACCGCGCCGTTTGCTGCGTCCTTCCCGCTCGGCGTGATGAACGGTGCGCCATCGGCGTCGACATATTGGACGCCGACCGTGATCGATTTGAATGTGGCCGACGCGCCGACACTGTAATCGGTATATTCCTTGCCGATCGACAGCCAGCTTGGCCCCAATGTGTGGCCGATATGCGCGCTCACGCTGACCGGCGTTCCCGGAATGCCTGCCGACAAGTCCCCGGCAAGATAGACATTGTCGTTGCGCGCGCCGACCTGATCGAGCGCCAGCGCGCGTTGCTTCGGTGCATAAGCCACCGTCGCCTTTGCCGTGACCGGACCGATTGCCTGCGAAATCGCGACATAGGGTTCAGCGAAATTCGTGTTGCCCGGCCCCGATTTTGGATAGGCATAATAGAGCAGGCCGGCATCGAATGTCGTGCCGCCGAACGTTTTCTTGAAGCCGAGGATCAGGTCGAGTTCCTGGCTGGTATTACCGTTCGCAACGACATAACCGCGCACCGACGATCCCCACACCGAAGCGTAAAAGCCCGATTCGTGCGCGACGGTCATCGATCCCTGTAAAGCGGGCGTCTTGTCAGTCTGTGATATGCCGCGGAAACGATAGTCACTGACAACGGTAACGCCGCCGCTGATCGTGACTGCCGGCGGCTGGTCCTGTGCAAATGCGGGAGTGGCGACTGCCAGAGTCGCAAGGCTGACACTACAGCCGAGGCCAAAAGACCTGAGGAACGTGCGCATAATAATTCCCTTAAAAAGAATGCGTTACGTTCCGCCTGCGCCGTTGGTGTGGATCCTCGTTGCGGGAAGCACTGTCAATGACACAACAAAGCTGCCGATAAATGTTGCGCTGCACAACAAAAAAATGACGATATCGGTCTTTCCCGCTGCCCCCTGTTGCCGAGGCGCAACAATGTCAGGCTTTGGCGATCGCCTGTGACAGGTCGTCGATCAGGTCGCGGACATCCTCGAGCCCGATGCTCAGGCGGATCACCGTGCCACTGTCCCACGTCGTTGCCGTGCGGCAGCGGGCGGGCTCGACGGGGATGGCCAGACTTTCATAGCCGCCCCAGCTGTAACCGATCCCGAAATGCTCCAGTGTATCGACCAGCCGGGCCGCGTCGCCCGATGCGAGCGTAAAGCCGAACAGCCCAGTCGAGCCTGAAAAATCGCGCTCGAAAATTGCGTGGCCGGGGCATTCGGGCATTGCGGGATGAAGGACTTGCGCGACGCGGGGATGCTCGCGCAGCCAGTGCGCGATTTCGAGTGCTGACGCCTGATGCTGGCGCAACCGCACATCGAGCGTGCGTAGCCCGCGCGTGGCAAGAAAAGCATCATCGGGACTGACGCATTGGCCAAGCACTTGCGCCGTGTCGCGCAACGTCTCCCATCTTGCCACCGACGCCGTGACCGAACCGATCATCACGTCCGAATGACCGACGATATATTTGGTGCAGGCGATAATCGACAGGTCGACACCCATCGCTACCGTCGGCAGGAACAGCGGCGTCGCCCAGGTATTATCGATCAGCGTGACCAGGCCACGCTTTTTCGCAACCGCCACGATGGCCGGCACATCCTGCACTTCGAACGTAAGGCTCCCCGGCGATTCCATGAAAATCGCGCGTGTCGCAGGAGTGATGAGCGCCTCAATGCCGGCGCCAATCTGCGGATCATAATATGTCGTCGTGATCCCGCGCTTGCCGAGATAATCATCGCACAGGCGCCGGGTCGGGTCATAAGCGCTATCGGGCATCAGCAGATGATCGCCGGGTTGCAGAACACTGAGCAGCGCGCTGGCGACCGCCGCTGCGCCCGAAGGAAACAACATCGTTCCCGCAGCGGAAGGGTCGGGTGCAGTCAATGCTTCGGCCAGCGCCCATTGTGTCGGTGTGCCGCGCCGCCCGTAAAACCAGTTGCCGTCGGCGTTCGATGCGACACCGGCTTTGAGCGCGGCGACGTCATCATACAGGATCGTCGACGCGCGCCAGACGGGCGGATTGACGACTTTGCCGCCACCGGTCCATTCG
>JANLWD010000220.1:0-1804 GCA_031364345.1 Sphingomonas sp. | reverse complement strand
ATTGATGAAACGGTCGATCCGGTATGGGCGTCGACTTATTTGCCTGACGGATTGCCCGTCCAAGGCAATCTTGATCCGCTCGCGCTCATTGCTGGTGGTACGACGCTCGCAACGGCCATCACGCATATTCTCGACGCATTTGCGAACCGGCCGCACATCTTCAATCTCGGCCATGGCATATTGCCTGATACGCCGATTTCGCATGTTGAAATGGCGTTGCGGCAAGTTCGAGGGCACTGATGATGGGGATGGGTTTTCTTGGTGCTGCTTATTTATGGGTTCAATCGGCGCATGTGATTTTCGTGATTTTCTGGATGGCGGGACTTTTCATGCTGCCGCGTTTTTTTGCCTATCACCAGGAAACCGCGCCCGGATCGCCCGAAATCGGCAAATGGGTCGAACGGGAAGCACGGCTGATCAAGATAATTCTCAATCCTGCGATGATCATTGTCTGGGTGCTCGGCCTGATCCTGGTCGTCAATATCGGCGCATGGGCCGAGGGCTGGTTTTATGCAAAATTCGCCGCAGTTCTGGCGTTGTCGGGCTATCATGGCTGGATGGCCGGCTATGCAAAAAAACTTGCTCGTGGTGACGCCGGTGTTTCATCGAAAACGATGCGCCTGCTCAATGAAGTTCCCGGCATTGCAACAGCGGTGATTGTCGTGCTGGTCATCGTCAAACCATTTTAAGCATCAGGATACCGATCACCGGCGCTGGTTGCGAAACGGTACGCTTTCCCCGTCCGGCATTTCTGACTAGGGCGTGGCGGAATGAACGCACTCATGTCTTCGCCGGGCCTGATCGATCCCGTGCCCGTACCCCGCGATGCTGTGGTCCGTGACGATGGCCGCACTGACCTGATCGGTCTGACGAAGGACGGCATTCGCGCCGCGCTCGAAGCCAAGGGGATGGAGCCGAAACAGGCCAAGCTTCGCGCCAAGCAATTGTGGCACTGGATGTATAATCGCGGCGTGATCGACTTTGCGGCGATGACCGACATTGCCAAGACGATGCACCCGTGGCTTGCCGAGCATTTCATCGTCAGCCGCCCCGATATTGTCGAGGCGCAGGTTTCGACCGACGGGACGCGCAAATGGCTGCTCCGTTCGCCCGACGCGCAGGATTATGAGATGGTGTTCATCCACGATGCCGCCCGGGGGACGCTGTGCGTATCATCGCAAGTGGGCTGCACGCTCAATTGCCGTTTCTGCCACACCGGCAAGATGCGGCTGGTGCGCAACCTGACGGCGGGCGAGATCGTCGGGCAAGTCATGTTGGCACGGGATTCGCTTGGCGAATGGCCGTCGTCGCAGGACGGGCGGCTGCTCACCAACATCGTCATGATGGGCATGGGCGAGCCGCTCTATAATTTCGACAATGTCCGCGATGCGCTGAACCTCGTGATGGCAGGCGACGGGCTGGCGCTCAGCAAGCGGCGGATTACGCTCAGCACGTCGGGCGTCGTCCCGATGATGGCGCGTGCGGGCGCGGAAATCGGCGTCAATCTCGCGGTTTCGCTGCATGCCGTGACCAAGGAAGTGCGCGACGAAATCGTGCCCATCAACCGCAAATACGGGATCGAGGAACTGCTGCAGGCCTGCGCCGATTATCCGCAGGCCAACAACGCGCGGCGGATCACGTTCGAATATGTGATGCTGCGCGACAAGAACGACAGCGACGCCGACGCGCGCGAACTGGTGCGGCTGATCAAGCATTATGATTTGCCCGCCAAGGTCAACCTGATCCCGTTCAACCCGTGGCCGGGTGCCGCCTATGAATGCTCGACGCCCGAACGCATCCGGGC
>JANLWD010000219.1:0-5009 GCA_031364345.1 Sphingomonas sp. | reverse complement strand
CTCCACCCCGCCTTGTCGAGCAGCTTGCGGACGTGAATGTCGAGCGCGCGGCGCCCATTTGCTCGGATTACAGCGAGGCGAAGCACGCCCAGCGGTAGCGAGATCCGGTTGAGCACAGCGCCGCCCTTGACCCGTACCAGCTCGAGACTGCCGCCGCCGAGGTCGCCGACAATGCCGTCGGCACCCGGTATTGCTGAGATGACTCCAAGTCCGGCTGCTCGCGCTTCGTCGTTGCCGCTCAACAATTCGATTTCGATGCCGAGTGCTGCGGCACGTTCGATAAACGCGGGACCGTCACTCGCATCGCGCACAGCAGCGGTGGCGACCGTGCGCAGTGTCGCGACGCCCATTGCATCAGCGACTGCACGAAACCGAGCCAATCCCCGCAATGCGATTTCGACTGCCTTGGGATCTAGCAATCCGCGCCGTTCGAGGCTGACGCCGAGGCCCGCCGTGACCTTTTCATTGAATACGATCGCGGGTGCGCGCCGCGGGCGATCGTAAACCACGAGCCGAACCGAATTTGATCCAATATCGATAATTGCGGTGAGCGGTCCTGGCGCCACTCAACGCCTGCCAAGGCTGAGCGTCGGCACTGATTCGGAGGATTCCAAAGCCGCCCCACGGCCCGAAAGAGATGGGTTTGTCATAAAATAGCGGTGCAGATTGAATGGCTTATGCCCGGCTTCGACGCGTAAATATGAACCATCGGCCTGAAGGTCCCAGCTTTGTTCGGTGTCGATCAGATTGGCAACCATCACCTGGTCGAGCACCTGATCATGTACGGTTCGGTTGAGGATAGGCAGCATATATTCGACACGCCGGTCGAAATTGCGCGGCATCCAATCCGCAGATGAAATATAGACGCGTGCATTGTCGTTCGGCAGCGCTTTGCCGTGGCCAAATGCCCAGATGCGGCTGTGCTCGAGAAACCGGCCAACCACGGATTTCACGCGGATATTATCCGACAAACCCGGCACCATGGGTCGTAAACAGCAAATACCGCGGACGATCAGTTCCACGGGCACACCCGCCCCGCTCGCCTCGTATAATTTGTCGATGATCGCGGCATCGACCAGCGAATTCATCTTGGCCCAGATGCCGGATTTCTTCCCCGATCGCGCATTGGCAATCTCGACATCGATCAGGTCGATGAGCGTCGAACGCAAGCTCCGCGGGCTGAGCGTCAGCAACTCGAGATCGGCAGGCTCGACATAACCGGTGATGTAGTTGAACATTTGTGCCGCATCGCGACTGAGGCGCGGATCAGCCGTAAAAAAGCTCAGGTCAGTATAAATGCGCGCCGTGACGGGATGATAATTACCCGTGCCGAAATGACAGTAGCTGCGATACCCCTCGGCTTCGCGCCGGACGACCATCGATACTTTTGCATGCGTTTTCCAGTCGATAAAACCGTAAACAACTTGCACGCCCGACCGCTCGAGCTGCGATGCCCATAGTAGATTCTGTTCCTCGTCAAATCGCGCCTTCAGCTCGACGACGGCTGTGACGGACTTTCCTGCTTCCGCTGCATCGCACAGTGCCCGGATCACTGCGGATTGCTTGCCGGCCCGGTAAAGCGTCTGTTTGATTGCAACGACATCCGGGTCCGCAGCGGCCTGACGCAGAAACGACAGCACGACATCGAATGTCTCATATGGGTGATGGACAATGATGTCCTTTGCACGGATTGCGGCAAAGCAATCGCCGCCATGTTCACGAATCCGTTCGGGAAAGCGCGGCGCGTAAGGCGGGAATTTAAGATCGGGCCGTTCTTCCTCCACCAGCTCTTCAAGGGCACCGATCCCGAGAAAACCTCCCGTTTCCGTGATGATTGCGTCGGCCCCGCCGAGTTCGTCCTTGATTGCTGCTTCGAGTTCGGGAGCGATACCCGGTTCAAGCTCGAGCCGGATGACCCGACCGCGGCGCCGCCGCTTGATCGCCGTGCGGAAATATCGGACCAGATCTTCGGCTTCTTCTTCAAGCTCGATGTCACTGTCGCGGATGATCCGGAACGCGCCGATCGCTTCCACGAAATAGCCGGGAAACAAAATGCCGGTGAAACGCCGCAGAATACTTTCCAGAGCGATAAACTGCGCCGTCGCTCCGGGCAGTCTGACAAATCGCGGCATCGTCGGTGGAATCATCACCAGTTCGCGGATGGGTTCGCCGTCTGCAATCCGTTTCAGATCGAAAATGATGCTCAATCCCTGATTCGGGATAAACGGAAAGGGATGTGCCGGATCGAGCGCTTGCGGTGTCAGGACAGGAAAGATCTGATCACGGAAATGACGTTCGAGCCAGATCGCGACGTCATCGGCGAGGACGTCCTGATCCAGCACGCGAATGCCGGCATTATGGAGTTCACCGCGGATCACGTCCCAGACGGCCTGTTGATTCGCCATCAACGCATCGGCGTCGGCGCTGATTGCGCTCAGCTGCTGTCCAACAGTCAGCCCGTCGACCGATCGTTCATCGATGTCCTGTAATTGCTGACCTTTCAGCCCCGCCACCCGGACCATGAAGAATTCATCGAGGTTTGCCCCCGAAATCGAAAGAAACCGCAATCGCTCGAGCAGGGGATGTGCGCGATTCTGCGACTCCTCGAGCACGCGCCGGTTGAACGCAAGCCAGCTGAGTTCGCGATTGAAATATCGGGCGGTGTGGGGGACCGTTGCCATCACTTTGCCTTACGCAAGTGCAGTGCGCGCGTCGACCGCCAACACTTCTCGCGCCAGCGGCACCGTGATCGGGCGACGGCGCGAAAGCGAAGCGGCATCGAGCTGGTCGACGAGTGCGATCACGGCATGATGGCTTCGTTCGATGCGTGGCGTCAGAAACGCGACCAGTTCCGGCGCGACGGCAATCCCGCGCCGCTCGAGCAAATGTTCGATCAACCGGCCGATCAGAACTTCGTCGGGATCACCGAAGCTGACCACAGGAGTCGCAGACAATCGCGAACGCAGATCGGGCAAGGCAATCGACCAGAGCGGCGGCGGCGCATCAGCAATCAGGAGCAATGGCCGGTGCCGCGCCTGTGCGTCGTTCCACGCGTGAAAAATGATCGTTTCGTCGCGCGTTTCGGCGTCATCGATAAGGGCACCACCGGACTGGACCGCGAACAAGCGCCCGAAAAGACTGCGGCCCGATTTGCGCGGGCCGGTCAATATGATCGCCGAAACCGGCCACGTGCCGAAAGCACGCAATCGCTGTACCGCGACTTCGTTCGATCGGCTGACAATGAAGGTGTTGCTCGTGTCGTCCGCTGGCCAGTCGAGCGGCAGCGCAATCTGGTTCATTGCGCAGGCACGGGCGGGATAACAGGCTGGCTCGCCGCTGCGCGCCGGATCCGCAATGTCCCGCTGCCCTGTTCGACCCGGAAGCCGCGGGCAATCAGCGCAAGCCTCAGCGCGCCGATCTCGCCATCGAACGTCACCGACATCACTGAAATACCGCCGAGCGCGAGGCTGGTGGTATTGACCGCCGAGACGCCTGGAACGCTGCGCAGCGCCCCTTCGGTACTGCTGACCGATCCGACATCGGGCGTATCGAACTGCACCGTATAGATTGCCGTTTGCGCCGTAGCGGACGCGGCCGACGATCCATTGTCGGCGCCGTCGGTTGCGCCATCGGTCGGCATGGCCTCGATCGTATTGGTCAGAAGCGTCGCGGGATCGATCGGCGTTTCGAACACGAGCGACGGATCGGGCCGGAGCATGCCGACGGCAAGCGCACCTGCATAGGCAGCGTCCATCCGGCGAACCGCTTCGTCGAACATCGCGGGTATGGCGTCGCTCGAATTGACACGGAGCGCAAACGACGCAATTTCGCGGCTGTCGGGCCCGAAGCGCGCCGCAAAATATCCGATCACGGGTCCGCCCGGAAACGTGCGCTGGATCCTGACCTGCGGCACGAGCACATCGGCGGCACCATATTGATCGAGCAGCGAGCGCCACCAGAGGCGGCCCGGCCGCAATGTCTGCCCATAGTTCAAAAGCAGCGGATCTGGACCCGTCCCGGTCGGCCGCACATAATCGATCGGGCTCGAACCGGCACGGAAACGAGCCCATGCTTTTTGCCATTCGGTCTTCGATTCAAATGTTTGTGCGGTGCCGCCCGACCATTGCACCGGAATGACGAGCAAGGGGGCCGAACGCGAAACTTCGCCGCTGATCCCCAAAATCTGGCCGGCACGCGCACGGTCGAAAAGGACACCCAGTTTCGCAACATAGCGATTGGGGCCGATTTGTTCGTCGTCGACGACAATCCCTGCGACAATGGCATCGAGCGCGGAATCGCTGAGCCCCGGCGCGCCCGTGCTGCCCCCATGCGTTTTGGCCCAAAGCATTTTCCAGCCTTTGCGCTGCGCCAGCCGCCATCCGCCGAGCCGTGCCGCCGTTGCCGACCTCGCCGCGACATCGACGTCGATACCCGTGACTTCAAAGCTGCCCGACGAATCGAGCGGCGCGACGCCCCGGTCTCCGCCTTCGATTTGCGCATAGACGATTGCGCCGACACTCAACGCGGTCAAGGACAAGGCAAAGGCAAGGATGCGTAAATTCACCGGCGGCCTTTTGACGCCTTGCCCGTGGAAATCCAAGCGCCTTGTCGCTACGCACCTGTGCCATGACCAATCGCGCGCCCTACACCTATGCCCAATCGGGCGTTTCTATCGATGCCGGCAATGCTCTTGTCCGGCTGATCGCGCCGCTCGCAAAGGCCACGCGCCGCCCCGGTGCCGATGCCGATCTCGGCGGGTTCGGTGGTTTTTTCGATTTGAAAGCAGCTGGATTCACCGATCCGCTGCTTGTCGCCGCCAACGATGGCGTCGGCACCAAGATAAAACTCGCGATCGAACATGACCGGCATGACGGCGTCGGCATTGATCTTGTCGCGATGTGCGTCAACGACCTGATCGTGCAGGGCGCCGAGCCGCTTTTTTTCCTCGATTATTACGCCAGCGGCAAACTCGATTCGGCGATTGCCGAGCGCGTCATCGGGAGCATCGC
>JANLWD010000198.1:0-2844 GCA_031364345.1 Sphingomonas sp. | reverse complement strand
TGCACAGCAGTCGATCGCTGATGCTTATGCCATCGCTGCAACAGGGAAAAATGCCATGTTTCGTGCGTTTTGTCCGACATTAAAGGGTGACCCGCGATGGTGGGATATGTCGGTGTCACCGGTCGCCGACGCCGACGGCGTGATCGTCGGTTTCCTTTCCGTGTCGCGCGATGTCACAATCAATCATCAGGGTCGCGAGGCGCTGAAGATCGCGGCTGCCGAAATGAAACACCGGCTGCGCAATACTTATCAGACGATCATCAGCCTGCTGGTCATGACTGCGCGCGGCAACGCAATTCATGAAATATTTGCCAAACAGATGGCCGAACGGCTCGGCGCGCTGAGCCGGGCACAGTCGCTGTTCACCGATGACGAAGCGCCGTGCGCGCTCGAAAAGCTCATCCCCGCACTGATCATGCCGTTCGGCAATGAAGCGGGCCAGGTTCGTTTCGATGCATTGCCCGCGATTACGGTGCAACAATCACAAGCCGACGCGGTTGCGCTGGTCGTCGGCGAACTGGCCGTCAATTCCGCCAAGCACGGCGCGTTCGCGCACGGTGGCACCGTCAACGTCAGCGCGACCGAAGCACATGAAATCCTGACCATCATATGGCGCGAACGATGCGACATGCCGATACAGCACCATAGCCGCGACGGCGGCCAGGGCCTGAAGCTGATGGATCAGATCATGCGCGCCCGTAACGGCAGCATGGTGATCGATTGGGCCGAGCATGGCATGGTCGCCACGCTGACGATCCGGCTGAATGCATGAGGAGCCGCGCCGACGATAACGCTGACGCAACCGGTCAGCATCGTCGGTAACAGAAGTACCAGACCTCATGTCCCAGGCGGCGCGCTTTTCGTTCGTAGCGCGTTTCGGGCCAGTCGGCGGAACGCGTCAGGAAATCGCGTGCGGAGGCTGCTTGCCAGGCGAAATCGCGCCGAGCGTTCATGATCATCATTGCGTGCGCGACATAGACCGGATGGTCGGTGCCAAAACGGAATTCGCCGCCGGGTTTCAGTTTTGCCGACACCAGGTCGATCGGTCCTGTGTTCATGAAGCGGCGCTTGGCATGGCGCATCTTGGGCCAGGGATCGGGATGCAGCAGAAAGACCCGGTCGAGCGAGGCATCGGGCAAGCGGCTGAGCACGTCGATCGCATCGCCCATGTGCAAGCGGACATTGTCGATTGCGCCTTCGCTGATATGGCCGAGTGCGCCGACGACACCATTGAGAAAAGGTTCGCAGCCGATAAAGCCGGTATCAGGTCGCATTGCCGCCAGTTCAGCGAGATGTTCGCCGCTGCCAAAGCCGATTTCGAGTTCGAGCGCGCGTGCCCGTCCAAACAAACGATCGGCCGACAACGGGCCCTCAGGCACGGCAATTCGGGGCAGCAGGTCCTCGACCAGTGCGGCCTGCCCCTCGCGCAGCTTATGCCCCGCACGCCGCCCGTACAGGCGACCGATCGTGATCGGATCACTCATGCGATTTTAGCGACAGGGCTTGCCGAAACGCTCGCGGCGGTGAGGGACGTATGCACGCCCGTTCCAGCGAAGAACGGGGAAGCATCCGCTGCGCCCGCTGATCAGGAGATCAGGCCAGTTTGCCGTCCCGCGGCTGTCCTGCAATTCGGCAACACCCGCCGCGCCGACCATTTTGCGCCATTGACCGCCCGGCATTCCAGCCAGCAGCACAAAAGCTGTGCCTTCGGTCCCATAACAGATCGCGCTGTCGGCCACGACAATCACATCAGTGCGGCCGTCGCCGTTGACGTCGCGGATCAGATCGATGCGCATCGTTGCGCGCGGATCGCGCACACACATCTTCCACGCCGCGCCACGACGCACGCCACCCGCCGCGGCAAACATCGTATCGGTTTCGGCACTCGACGGCGCGGCCATGGTCGTCGCGGCAATCAGGAGAACAAAACTCATCGTCGCAACTTAGGCCGCAGCATGTGATTAAGCCAGTGCGGCTTTCAGATCGGCGACCAGATCGGTCTTTTCCCAAGGGAAAAAGTCACCCTCGGCCTTTTGCCCGAAATGGCCATAGGCCGCGGTCTTGCGATAGATCGGCTTGTTGAGACCAAGATGCGTGCGGATGCCGCGCGGCGTCAGGCCGCCGAGTTTTTCAATGCCCATGATCGCGGCTTCGATGACATCGTCGCCGACCGTGCCGGTTTCATGCGTATCGACATAGAGCGACAATGGCTTCGACACGCCGATCGCATAAGCAAGCTGGATCGTGCAGCGCGTGGCGAGACCCGCCGCCACGATATTCTTGGCAAGGTAACGCGTGATATAGGCCGCCGAGCGGTCGACCTTGGTCGGATCCTTGCCGCTGAACGCGCCGCCGCCGTGGGGCGCTGCGCCACCATAAGTGTCGACGATGATCTTGCGTCCGGTCAGCCCGGCGTCGCCATCGGGACCGCCGATTTCGAAGCTGCCCGTCGGGTTGATGTGATATTCAGTTTCACGCAGCAGGACCGGCGGCAGGATTTCGGCGACCACACGCTTTACATAGTCGTGCAGCTCCGCTTCCTTTGCGCCTTCGTCATAGCCTTTGCCGTGCTGTGTCGAGACGACGATCGCCGTTGCCGCGACAGGCAAGCTGCCTTCATACCGCAGCGTGACCTGGCTTTTGGCATCGGGCTCGAGAAACGGCGCTGCCCCCGAATGCCGGTCATCGGCCATGCGCTTCAGAATTTTATGGCTGTAATAGAGCGTGGCGGGCATCAGGTCGGGCGTTTCGTCGGTCGCATAGCCGAACATGATCCCCTGATCGCCGGCGCCTTCGTCCTTGTTACCACTGGCATCCACGCCCTGCGCGATATGTGCCGACTGC
>JANLWD010000174.1:0-5228 GCA_031364345.1 Sphingomonas sp. | reverse complement strand
CCGATGGCCAGCGCGACAGGACGCGCGAGGATCATTGACTTGGACTGCATGTTATTTGCCCCCAAACGGAACTTCAGTGACGGTGTTGCCGCGTGCGACACGAACGATCGGAACGTTTCCGGCCACGACAATTTTGCCGGTTGTCGCGGTCATCGCGACGGCATTCCCCAAACGGTTGAGATTGGATGTCGCCGATGGCGCAACGAGGGGAACCGTCCGACGCTGAAAGCGCGAAACGTCGGCGCCCGTCACATAAGTCGACCCTTCGGTCGGACGCGCAGCGACGGCAGCGAGTGCTTCCTTGTCAGTATTCGGATCTAGCCCGGTCGAGACGCTGACTTCGCCAGACGCGATCGCCCGGTCGAGGTCCGCGGCATTGTCGGCAATCGATCGCAAGCTGAGCGACAGCTGGCCAAAGGTTTGCGCGACTGCGATTTTTTCGGCGATGCGCGGTGTCACTTCGAGTGTGATTGTCGCGAAAGTGATGACGGTTTTCTTGCCCTTGTCATCGACCGGTTGTGTCGAGCGCTGATCCGTGGCGAGGACGCGAAGATTGCGAACGATCGTTTCGACCGTTTTCAGCGGAGGACCATCGCCAGTGACCGTTTGCGTCAACATAAGGTCGACGCGGTCACCCGGAAATGCAAAGCCGGCAACGCCTGCCGCTTGTCCGTTCACCTGGATCGTCACGGCTCGCATGCCAGCACCAAGCGCCGCTGCAAGAAAGCCACGATCGCCGGGCTGGACCACGGCGCCTTGTGTAATCGGTTGCCCGGCCGAAATCGCGTTACGAACGACAGTGCCCGACAGCGTCATCGCGTCGGCCTTGCCCTTCATGTAATAAGCGTTCTGAATAAGATCCTTGGGCCATGGCTGATAACGAAAACTGTCGGGACCGAGGATCGTGCCGACAGGCAGCGCCCGGGTAGCAACGAGGACTTCGGGGCCGGTCGGCGCTGGCGCGATCATCTTGGCGACGGCATTCGGCGCAGCGGACTGCGTGAACATGCTGCGCGCCATGACGGCTGTGATTGCCGCGATGACAAGCGCACCGACGAGTAGGGCTATCTTCTTTGGCTCCATGACGTAAGGGCGCCTCCCAGCGCATGTCTTTGAGTTCAACCAGCGTTATGGCGGGCAGTGGTTAAGATATCGTTTGGAAGATGACCCACAGTCCGGCACCCGCAATCGCAATGCCGTATGGAATTTCAGGGCGACCGGGTTTGCGCGCCATCCGGTGATAGACAAGCATGGCCAGTGTCAGTACGCCGCCAAGGATCGACATGACGACCAGCAGGGTCATCATGCTGGCCATCGGGAACCAAAGGCCGAGTGCCGCGATCAGTTTGACATCGCCGCCGCCCATCGCCCCGATCGCAAAGAAAATAAGGAAAATCAGAAACAACGTAAGCGACAGGATGACCTGAAGCCCGATTTCGGGCCACCAGCCATAACCCTGTGCAATCCACAGCAATGGCGCCGTCAGCGCGATGCCGCCGGTCAGCCAGTTTTCGATCAGCCGCCGGCGCCAGTCTCCCACTGCCGCAATGACAAGCACGATCGAAAGCAGCGCGAGCAGAATGCGCGTGAAGAATATGGTTTCCATGCGCTTAAGCTCTAGACGCGGACCATTGCTAAAACGTAACCGTTGCGACGCATGTCATTCGATCGCCGTAAATTACCCAGCAATAGCGCCGTGACGATCGTCAAGGCGCGCGATGGCTGGCCGCTGCGGAAATACACCCAGCTTGCTGTCGAACCAGTGGTCGGATCGATCCTCTGGCTCGGCGGCCGCGGCGATATCGTGGAAAAATATATCGAGGTGCTCGATCACTGGTCGCAAAAGGGCTGGAGCATCACAAGCTTCGACTGGCGGGGGCAGGGCGGATCGGGGCGGATCAGCGGAAACGATAACGTCGGCAGCATCGATGATTTCGCGACATGGGTCGATGATCTCGGTGATTTTTATGCCGACTGGGCCGCAGCATCAGTCGGGCCGCATATCGTGATGGGGCATTCGATGGGCGGACATCTCGTGCTGCGAGCGCTCGCCGAAAAGTGCATCATGCCCGACAAAGTCGTGCTGATCGCGCCGATGCTGGGGATCGACACTGCATTCATTCCCTCGCGCCTGTCATTCTGGGTCGCGCGAATGATGGCGCGGATCACAAGCGAAAACCGCCCCGCATGGAAAAACAACGAAAAGCCGTCGTTGCCGAACGCATCGCGCCGCGACTATCTCACGCACGACCGTGACCGGTACGACGATGAGCTGTGGTGGAAAGAACAGAATCCCGCACTCGCGCTTGGTCCGCCGAGCTGGCGCTGGCTGGCAGCGGCCTATGCCTCGATGGCGCAGTTGCGCATGGCGAGAGCCGTCGAAGATGTGAAACAACCCGTTCTCATTTTGTGTGCGGACGCTGATCAGCTCGTCAGCCCGAAAGCCATCCACCGCTTTGCTTCGCGCTTGCCGAATGCGACACTGATGGTATTCGGGAACGACACGGCGCACGAAATCCTGCGTGAGGCCGATGGTCCGCGCGACCGCGCACTGGCCGCAATCGAGAAGTTTCTGGCATGACTGATTGTTACGACTTTGCAGTGATCGGTGGCGGCATTGCCGGGGCCAGCGTTGCCGCCGAGCTGGCGAAACATGCATCCGTCGTGCTGGTCGAGGCCGAAGATGTGCCCGGCTATCATTCGACGGGTCGGTCGGCGGCATTCTGGCACGAGACGCTTGGCGGACCGCTGGTTCAGCCGCTGAGTAAAGCATCGCTTGCGCCACTGCGCGATGGCGGGTTCCTGACACCGCGGACGTCGCTCAATGTGGCCGAAGCCGAAAACGTGCCGATGCTCGATACACTTGAAGCGAAATTTGCCGGTTCCGGTGCGCGGCTGGAACGGCTCGATCACGCGGGCATTTTGCGTTTCGTTCCGCGGGCCAAACCGGTGCTTGTCGAGGGCGTGCTCGAAGTCGACTGTGCCGATATCGACGTCGGCGGCCTGCTGAATCAGGCATTGTCCGATTTTCGGAAAGCTGGCGGGACGGTGCTGACCGATTTCCGAAGCGACGCGGTTGACCGTGCCGATCGCGTCTGGACGATCAAAGCGGGGGATAAATCCGTTTGTGCAAGCACGATCGTCAATGCAGCGGGAGCGTGGGGCGATATCGTCGCAGGCCTCGCCGGTGCCAGGCCGGTTGGTCTTGCGCCGAAACGCCGGACGATCGCACAAGTCCGCGTCGACGGCGACGACGTGCCGCATGATCTGCCGTTGACGATCGACATTGCGGGGACATTTTATTTCCGTCCCGAAGGCGTTAACAAGCTTTGGGTATGCCCGCATGACGAAACCCCCGTCGAACCCGGTGATGTCTCTCCCGAAGAACTCGACGTGGCGATCGCGATCGACCGACTGGAGACCGTGACGGGATGGCGTGTTCTTGCGGTTGAACATAAATGGGCGGGATTGCGGACATTCGCGCCCGACCGACTTCCGGTTTATGGGTTTGATCCCGACATCGACGGCTTTTTCTGGTGCGTCGGCCAAGGCGGCTATGGCATCCAGACAGCGCCGGCCGCGGGAGCGCTTTGTGCAGCGATGTTGCTCGATCGTGCGCCCGATGCGATGGTTGCACACATCGATCCCTCGCCGTTCTCGCCTGCGCGTTTTCGGGCTGGAAAAGTCGATAACGCTGTTCTAAGCTCTTGATGGATAACGGCTTGGGAGGGTCGCGTGGCGCATTATTTCCAGATCAAGACGAACAAGGCCGGCGAATATGTCGCCTATTTCAAATATAATGCCGAAGCGATTTTCTGGACTGAAGGCTATAAATCGAAAGCGTCGGCAAAGAATGCGATTGAATCGATCCTGAAAAATGGCCCGGAAGCCGAAATCCGCGAAGACGACGCTTAACGATCGCGCGTCGCACGACTGGCAGCGTCGCTTGCCAATTGGTCGGCGCGTTCGTTTTCGGGATGGCCGGCGTGTCCCTTCACCCACACCCACGTGATACGATGTGGTGCAGTGGCATCGAGCAGAAGCTGCCATAAATCGGCATTCTTCACCGGCTTTTTATCGGCCGTTTTCCAACCATTGCGTTGCCATCCCTTGATCCATTTTGTCAGGCCGTCGATCAGGTAGCGGCTGTCAGTCGTGAGCGTGACCCGACAAGGCCGCGTCAGTGCATTAAGCCCCGAAATCGCGGCCATCATCTCCATCCGGTTGTTCGTGGTGAGCGGTTCGTCGCCCGCCAGTTCTTTCTCATTATCACCCATACGGATCACGGCGCCCCAGCCTCCGGGGCCGGGATTGCCTTTGCACGCGCCGTCGGTGGCGATTTCGACATGTGGGAGTTCGGTCATGCTTGCGCGCCCGAGCGAATGACGTGTTCGGGATCATAAACGGCCAGTCGCCGCCAATATGCCAAAGGGTCCTTGCGCGTTACCAGTGCATCGGCGGGTGTGTTGAGCCAGTCCCAAGCGCGTGAAAGCGTAAAGCGGATGCAAGCGCCCGCCGCGAGCACGTTAAACTGGCTTTGTTCGTGCGGCGTGATTGGCAGATGCATCGCGTAGCCCGCGACCAGTGCGTCACCGATGGCAGCGTCGTAACGTGCACCGGTGCCGTCGAACGCCCATGCCGTATGCATGATCGCGAGGTCGAACAGACGAATATCAGTGCAGGCGAAATAGAAATCGATCAGTCCGCTGACATCATCGCCGCGCATCAGCACATTATCGGGGAACAAATCCGCATGGATGGCACAGCGGTCGAGCGAGCTAGCAGGCCATGTCGCCACGATATGATCGGTCGCAAAAGCAACTTCGTCGTATAAGCCGGGCTCAATTTCGTCGAGGCTGCGGCCACAGCGTTCGAGCAGCGGATGCCAGCTTTCACAGCCCATGGCATTTGGCCGCTCCGGCTCAAAATCGCGAACCGCCAGATGCAGGCGTCCCATTGCCGCACCTGCGGACAAAGCCTGAATGGCGGTCGGGTGCGATAACGAAATACCCGGCAGGAATTTGATCAGGCAGGCCGGGCGCCCCTCGAGCGTCTGGATTTTCTCGCCATGTCGATCTGCGATTGCTGGCGGCACCGGAAGCCCGCTGTGTGCAAGATGATCGAGCAGTGCCATGAAAAACGGCAGATCCTCGGCCTGCACGCGCCGTTCGTACAAGGTCAGGATGAAGCGCGCACTGGTCGTTTCGACCAGAAAGTTACTGTTTTCG
>JANLWD010000160.1:0-6320 GCA_031364345.1 Sphingomonas sp. | reverse complement strand
GGCAGCATCATGGAGCGCGTATCGGGCGAACGGTTCGACGCTCTGATGCAGCGGCTGGTGCTCAAACCGCTGGCAATCGAGGGATGTTTCAACTGGCCGACATGCAGCGATGCGCGCGTCGCCCGAGCAGTCGTTCTGTATCATGCCGACGGAAGCGTGCGGAACGACGACTTGCGCGGCAAGCAACCGCCGTGCCCGGTTTTTACCGAAAGTGGCTGCGACCTGACCGCTTATCGTCCCGGTGACAATGGCGCGCTGTTTTCGCCGCAGGGTGGCTTGCGAATTTCGGCGCGCGACCTTGGCCGGATCGGTCAGATGATGCTGAAGGACGGCGACGGATTTCTGAGCCCGTTGTCGATTGCCGAGCTGATCCGCCCCGTCTGGACATTCGACGGCACGAATGGCGCGACCGAGGACGGTTTTTACTGCCGCTACTCACTTGCGGTGCAGACACTTTCGACGTCGCAAGCCGGGTGCCGTGACGACTTGTTCGGCGATGGCCGCGCATTGGTCGGCCATGCTGGCGAAGCTTACGGCCTGCGCTCCGGGCTCTGGATCGACCGTGCTGCCGGCACTGGTGTCGCGTTTTTTGCAACCGCCGTGCCCGACGAGATCGGCAAGGGCAAAAATTCGTCGTTCACCATCGTCGAGGAACAACTCGCGCGCGGGCGCTAGCGCGTGTTACGGGGCCGCCATGCCCAAAGTCCGTGCCGACCAGCGCTTGTTCGATCTGGACCTTGCCGAAAGTCGTGCGCGCGCACAGGCGCTGATCCTGTCGGGCAATGTCTATCTGGCCGACCGGCGAATCGACAAAGCCGGGCAACTGGTGGCCGACGATGCCATATTCACGGTAAAGGGCCGCGATCACCCGTGGGTCTCGCGCGGCGGCGTGAAGCTGGCGCACGGCCTTGCGCATTTCGGATGGGACGTTGGTGGCGCAGTCGCGATGGATGTCGGATCGTCGACCGGCGGATTTACCAATGTCTTGCTGACCGGTGGCGCCGCGCGCGTTTACGCGGTCGACTCGGGCACCAACCAGCTGGCGTGGAAGCTGCGGCAGGACGCGCGCGTCATCGTTCACGAACAAACCAGCGCACGAATCCTGACGGCAGCGCATATTCCCGAATCGATCGACCTATTTGTGTGCGACGCCAGTTTCATCGGCCTTGCCAAGGTGCTCGAACGGCCGCTGACGTTTGCGACGCCGAACGCGCGCTTGCTCGCGCTGATCAAGCCGCAATTCGAAGTCGGTCGCGAATTTGTGGGAAAAGGCGGCGTGGTGCGCGATTCCGCTCTCCACCGATCAGCATGCGCGGGCGTTCAGGACTGGCTGGCAAGCATCGGCTGGGCCGTTGCCGGCATGACCGAAAGTCCGATTACCGGCCCCGAAGGCAATGTCGAATTCCTGATCGCCGCGCATCGATGAGCCGCTTTTGCGAATCGGGGCTGTTGCCCAATGGTCACAGACAAGCATTTACCATAGCTTGACGCAGAAATGCGGCCATGTCAGCCAAGTCGCATGGGGCTGTCGACACGGATAATAGTTGGCGCAGCGGTGGTGACATCGCACCCCGCCTTTGCGCAACGGACCGACAACAATGCCGTTACCGCTGCCGAAGATGCGTTCGGCAAAAGTGTCGGCGACCAGTCGATCGGTATTTATAGCGATTCGAGCGTGCGCGGCTTTTCACCGCTTGCCGCCGGCAATGTCCGCATCGAGGGGTTGTACATCGACCAGCAGGGCGCGTTGAACAGCCGCATCGTCACCGGATCGTCGGTCCGCATCGGCATTTCGGCACAAGGATATAATTTTCCCGCGCCCACCGGCGTCATCGATTATGATCTCGCCAAGCCGGGCGAAAAGCTGCTCACGTCAGTCCAACTGACCAAAAGCCCGTGGAAGGGTTTTTCGGGTGAGATCGACCTGCAAATTCCCATTGTCGGCGACACGCTCGGCATTGCGGCGGGCGTCGACCGGCTGCATACCGGCACGCAATATGGCACTGTCGATGACAGCTTGTCGGTGGCGGTGTCCGCGCGTTATGCGCCGCGCAAGGGCGTCGAAATCATACCCTTTTGGAGCAAGACGCGCGACTGGAGTTACGAAGCGCTGCCGGTGATCTTTACAGGCGGCCTCACGCTGCCCAAACGCGCGCCGCGCAATGTTTTTACCGGTCAGCCGTGGGCACAATATGGCGGGCATTCGTCAAATTACGGCATCGTTGCGCGTGCCGACCCGCTGGGCTTCGATGTCCGCGTCGGGATTTTCCGATCAGCCTATACTGTCGATCAGGACGTGTTCGACCTGATGATCGGAACCAAAGCCGACGGCAGCGTCGCCAACCGCCGGATCATCATTACGCGCGGCGACAATGGCCGGTCGACTTCGGGCGAAGTGCGCGTCGGGCGCAGCTTTACCGAAGGAACGCGTCGGCATGTCTTCACCGCGTCATTCCGCGCGCGTCAGCAGGACCGTGAATATGGTGGCGAATTCGTCGACAATAGTTTTGGCGCCAGTCGCAGCGACGTGCCCGATGTCCGCGCGAAACCGAATCCGGTATTTGATGCAAAATCGCGCGAGCGGACAACGCAGACGACATTTGGTCTGGCGTATGAAGGAAAATGGCTGGGCGTCGGCGAACTGACGCTTGGCGTGCAGAAAACCCGTTATGAAAAGAGCGTTGTCGATCCCGCACCTGCGCCGCCAAACGCAGTCACGCGCGATGCGCCGGTGCTGTTCAGTGCGGCGGCCGCGATCTACATCACGCCGTCGCTTGCAGCCTACGGAGGATATACGCGCGGCCTCGAGGAAAGTCCGATTGCACCAAGCGACGCGCGCAATCGCAATCAGGGGCCACCGGCAATCCGCACCCAACAAAAAGATGCCGGGCTGCGCTGGAAAATCGGGTCTCGCGTCACCGCGATCGCCGGGGTTTTCGAAATAACGAAGCCCGATTTCGACGTCGATCAGACGACGTCGCTGTTCCGCCGGATTGGCGACATCCGCCACCGCGGCATCGAATTTTCGGTTGCCGGCCGTGTATCGCCGGGGCTGAACATGGTGCTTGGCAATCTGCTCATCGAGCAGAAAAGGTCCGATGGCACACGGCCGCGCGGGGCAACCGCGCGGCGCACGATCCTCAGCCTGAATTACCGCCTGCCCAAAAATCCGGCGTGGTCGTTCGATTATAATCTTGAATCGACCAGCAGCCGTAATGCCAATCGCACGGGGACGCTCGCGATTCCGGCGCGCGCGACGGTCAATCTGGGTATGCGCTACCGGATGAAAGTGTCCGACCGGCCGGTGCTGGTCCGCGCCCTCGTCAGCAATGTGACGAATAGCTTTGGCTGGAATGTCGGCGAAAGCGGTGGATTTACGCCCAATGGCACGCGCCGCTTCACGCTTAGCCTGTCTGCCGATATTTGACGCTTGGTCTGACGCGGCTTGTCTGGCTAAACGCTGCGGATGACCGAACTCGCTTCTGCTTCACAAATCCGCATGTCATTCGTCCGCTGGGCGCTGGTAACTGTGCCGGGATGTATTTTTCTTGGCTTCCTTTCGGGACAGGTTTCGAATTCGGGGTTTGGCAATCCATGGTATGACGCACTGATCAAACCGGCGATCCAGCCGCCGGGATGGGCATTTCCGGTTGCCTGGTCGATCCTTTATGCGCTGCTCGGGATTGCGCTCGCGATGGTGCTCAATGCACGCGGTAATCGCTATCGCGGCTATGCCGTCGCGCTGTTCGCGCTCGCGTTCGCGGCCAATCTGGCATGGTCGCCGCTGTTTTTCGCGGCACATCAGGTGCTTGCGGCATTTTTCCTGATCCTGTTCATGCTGGTCCTTGCGATTGCCACGACGATCGCGTTCGGGCGCGTGCGGACGGCTGCGGCATGGCTGATGCTGCCCTATTTATTGTGGCTGAGCTTTGCGAGCATCCTGAACTGGCAGACGCACGTGCTCAATCCTGATGCAGAGACCCTTGTGCCGGCGCGTCCGGGCACCCAAATCGATGTCTGACCAACCGGGAGCCACAACATGCAGACCGACAACAAGATTTTCGACGACCTCGCCAAATTCGTGAACGGCGCCGCAGGAACGATCGCGGGGATGAGCCGCGAAGCCGAAGCGTCGGCACGGTCGAAAGCCAAGGACTGGATCGGCGGACTCGATTTTGTCAGCCGTGAGGAATTCGATGCCGTCAAGGCAATGGCAGCCGCAGCGCGCGACGAAGTCGATGCGCTGAAAGCACGGCTCGACGCGATGACCGCCCAGTCGGCAAGCAAGCCGGCAAGCAAGCCGGCAACCAAGCCCGCATCCAAACCTAAGGCTTGATCATTTATCCACAGATTTGTGACCGTGGTGCTTGCGGCGCGGCAGTGGCTGCGTCACGCCATCCGACATGAAAGTGGTTCAGATCGCAGATGATGGCGCGGCCGCGGCGCCGATCGACATGCTCGAAGCATGGTTCGAAGCGCATGGCTGGCCAAGCGAACGTGTCGGCGACGAGGAAATCGTCGCGTCGACCAAAGGCGCGTGGGGCGAATATGAGCTGCGCGGCGTCTGGCGCGATGACGACAATGTCATGCAGTTTCTGGGTTTTCCCGACATCAACGTCGCGCCGCACCAGCTGGCGGCCGTCTACGAAACGATCGGTCTCGTCAACGAACAGCTCTGGCTGGGCCATTTCGAATTGTGGGCGGGCGCCGGAACGGTTTTGTTCCGCAATGCGGTCCTGCTCGATCGCGACGAACCGGCACTCACACTCGACCAGGCCGAAACCCTGATCGAAGCGGCCGTCGACGAGCTCGATCGTTTTTACCCGGTGTTTCAGTTTGTTTTGTGGGGCGGTAAATCGCCCAAGGATGCGATCGCGGCGGCAATGGTCGAAACGCGCGGCGAAGCGTGAACACGCTCTGGCTGGTCGGTTGTGGCAACATGGCAGGGGCAATGCTGTCACGCTGGCTCGACGCGGGGATGGACCCGGCACGCGTGACGGTGATCGACCCCGCGGCAACGCGCAATGATGTTCGGGTGCTAAGCGCCGTGCCCGACGAACCACCGCCAACGATGCTGATGCTCGGCGTCAAGCCTCAGATGCTTGGCGATGTCGCGCCCGGGCTTCAGTCGGCAACCAATGGGGCAATGCTGCTGTCGATCCTCGCCGGCACGACGATGGCAACGCTACAACAGCTTTTCCCGGGTGCGCGCGGCATTGCGCGGATCATGCCCAATCTGCCTGTGGCAATTGGCAAGGGAGCAGTCGCGCTGCATGCGGTCGCTGCGGTTGATGATCATAATGCCGTCACGAATCTCATGGCGCCGCTGGGCCTTGTCGAATGGATTGCCGACGAAGCCCATTTCGATGCCGTGACCGCACTAAGCGGATCGGGCCCAGCGTTCGTCTATCGCTTTATCGACGCGCTTGCGTCGGGGGGTGCAGCACTCGGATTGCCCGCGGCGCAGGCGGCACGGCTGGCGCTGGCAACAGTCGAAGGCGCGGCACTGCTTGCCGCAGCCAGTGATTTGCCACCGTCGGACCTCGCCGATCGCGTCGCAAGCAAAGGGGGCTCGACGCGCGCCGGGCTCGATATGCTCGATGCCGATGCGGCACTTGTCGGGCTGGTGAGCGCAGCGCTGAAAGCTGCCGAACGGCGGAACGGCGAAATGGCGGCGTTCACGCATTCCGGCTGAGATCGATGACCAGCGCACGATCTTCGGGCGGGATCAATCCTTCGAGGACATGCCAGAAGCCCGTCACCGATGTTTGCCCGGCATGGCTATAAGCAGCGCCCAGCCGTTCGCGAAACAGGTCGAACAAATCCGCTTCCAGTGCTGCCCCCGCCGCCGTCAGCCGCAACAGTTTTTGCCGCCGGTCGAAGGGTCCGGCGCGCGTCTCCACGAGCTCGCGCGTCGTCAGTTCGTTAAGGACGCGCCCCAGTGACTGCTTGGTTATCGCAAGCAAACGCAACAGGGCACTGACGGTCAGGTCGGGTTGACGCGCGATGAAATAAAGCGCCCGGTGATGCGCGCGGCCAAGGCCCTGTGCCGCCAGCCGGTCATCGACGCTGCGCGTTAAATGGCTGTAGCCGAAATAAAGCAGCTCGACGCCCCGGCGGATTTCGCCTTCGCGAAGAAACAACGGCGAGGCAGCGGGCGTTTGGACAGCCATATTGACGTATTTTGCTATGGTCTCTACCCAAAGGCAAGAGTCCAATCAAAGGCGCGGAGCTTTAACCGATGCAGTTCGTTTTCGATCCGAACCCGGCGCCTGTGGCCGCAAACGACCGTGCCGCCTATCTTGCCGACCCCGGTTTTG
>JANLWD010000103.1:0-1958 GCA_031364345.1 Sphingomonas sp. | reverse complement strand
GATCCGACCGACACGATTTCGCCTTCCTGTGGCTTTTCCTTGGCCGTATCGGGAATGATGATGCCGCCAGCTGTTTTTTCTTCAGCTTCAACGCGGCGAACAAGCACGCGGTCGTGCAGGGGTCGAAATGCCATTTGCTTTCCCTTTTGTTGGGCCCCGCAATCGGGGCGGAACATAAATTGGCACTCACTCACAGCGAGTGCCAGCAAAATGCAAATGGGCGTGCGGACATGCAGGGTCAAGCGTTTGCGCAAAAATTCTTTGCGGTTGTGAATTGACCGGGAAAGTCTTAGTCCGGCGGTCGGAAAAAAGGTACGAAAAATGGGTCGGCAAAAGGCGGTTGTAATCGGATCGGGGATCGGCGGCATTTCGTGCGCCATGCGGCTTCAAAGCCTTGGTTTCGATACGCAGATCGTTGAAAAACTCGATGCGCCGGGCGGGCGCGCCTATGTCCGCCGGGCGGAAGGTTTCACGTTCGACATGGGGCCGACAGTCCTGACGGTGCCGCATTTCATCGAAGAACTGTTCAGCCTTGAGCAGGATTGCGCGATGCTCGGCGAGCCCGACTTTCCGCCCGCGATCCTCGACGAAAGCAAGCGCATCATGTCGGGCGTCAGCGGTGGGCCGAATACGTCGAAATATGTCAAGATCGTCCCGATCCTGCCATTTTACCGCATCTATTTCGACGACATGACCTATTTCGATTATGATGCTGACCCGGTGCGCGTGCGCGAACAGATCGCCAAGCTCGCGCCAGAAGACCTCGAAGGCTACGAGAAATTCCATGAAGCCGCGCGCGCAATTTTCCAGCGTGGTTTTCTGCAGCTCGGCTATACCTATTTCGGTAATGTCGGCTCGATGCTCGGCGTGGTACCTGATCTGGTCAAACTCAATGCGATCCGCCCGCTGTTTTCGCTGATCAAGAAATATTTCAAGAGCGACAAGATGCGGCAGGTGTTCAGTTTCGAGCCGCTGCTCGTCGGTGGCAATCCGCTGAAAGTCCCCGCAATCTATGCCATGATCCATTTCGTCGAAAAGACATGGGGTATCCATTTCGCGATGGGTGGAACGGGCGCACTCGTATCAGGCATGATCCGCAAGTTCGAAGATATGGGGGGCACGATCCGCCTCAATGCCGAAGTCGCACAGATCGATGTCGAAAAAGTCGGCGGCAAGCGCATTGCGAAAAGCGTGACGCTGAAATCAGGTGATGTGTTGCCCGCCGATCTGGTCGTGTCGAACGCGGACTATGCCAACACCTACCTGAAACTCGTCGACAAGAAGCACCGGCGGATCAACCGCGACGCGCTCGTCAAATTCCGCAAGCAGTCGATGTCGCTGATGGTCATTTATTTCGGTTATAAAAAAAGCGATGCCGATCATGATCTTCAGCATCACAACATCATCCTCGGGCCGCGGTACGAGGAATTGCTGACCGACATTTTCGACCGCAAGATCCTGGCGGGCGATTTCTCGCAATATCTGCATATTCCCACGCTGACCGACCCCAGCCTTGCGCCCGCGGGTCATCACGCGGCTTACACATTGGTGCCAGTGCCGAACAATCAAAGCGGAATCGACTGGGACAAAGTTGGCGACGGCTTTGTCGACAAAGTGCTGACTTTCCTCGACGAGCGCGGTTATCTTCCTGGATTGCGCGAGCGGATCGTCTACAAAAGCTTCGTCACGCCTGATTATTTCGAGGACGTGCTGGGCTCATATGCGGGTAACGGTTTCGGCGTCGAACCCGTGCTCACGCAAACCGCATTCTTCCGTCCGCACAACCGCAGTGAGGACGTGTCGAACCTCTATCTCGTCGGCCAGGGCACGCAGCCGGGCGGGGGGACGCCGTCAGTAATGATGTCCGCCAAGATGACCGTGCGCGAAGTTGCCAAGGACTTCGGCGTTGCGGACACCATCGTCAACGGTGTGCCGGGTGTGGCAATGGCGGAAGCGGC
>JANLWD010000031.1:0-10499 GCA_031364345.1 Sphingomonas sp. | reverse complement strand
TAAATGTGCCGTTGCCAGGCATAGATCGCGTCCATCTGCGCCGCGCTATCCCCCAAGATTTGCGTCCTTCAGGACATAGAGATGGACGCCGCCATAGATCGACGACCGGTCGCGCGCCGTGAAATCGATCGATTCGGCAGCGCGATAATCCCACTGGTCGAGAATCGCCGCCGGTACCCGCCCGGGCAACAGCGAAGGTGCCGCGGCCGTGCGGAACACCACGCGCGCGCCAGCCCGCGCTGTCCGCGTGATCTGCGTCCACAATTCGGTCAGTTGCGCATCGGTCATCCAGTCCTGCGCGTCGAGCAGGAGATAACGGTCACGACTTTGCGAAGGGCACCCAGCCAGATGCTCTGAAAAATTGGCATGCAGAATTTCGACGCGGCCAATGCGCGCGACCAGATCTGCATAATTTTCTTGTTGGAGATAAGGCGGGAGCGATGCGCCCTCACCCGCGGCATAGCGTCGCCCGAAAGCCTGTTGGGCGAAATAATTGTCGCGCACATCGAAATCGCACGCCAATTTTTCGACGCGGCTGCGCAACACCGCACCAATGCCGTCGGGATCGTCCGCCGCGAGCGCATTATATTGTGCAGGCGGAATGCCGAGGCCGAACAGCGACGCCGGCTGGTCGATCAGCCAGCGCACGAATTTCTTGTCAAAAATCGGCGCCAGCCGTGTTTCGAAAATCTTCCGCTGTTCAGCGCGATCTTTTGCTGCGAGCAGTTCAGCAAGATCGACGCGGTAAAGTCTGGTCAGCAGATGCGCCATCCCGATGAAATTGCCGAGCAGGCCGCGTTTGTAGATATTCTTTGCAAAACCGCCGATCCGCCGGCGACCGATGATGTCGCGCCCTTCCCAATAATGACGTGTCGTTTCATCGAGGTGCGGGCGGAGATGCGCTTCGTAAGCACGCAGATTCTCGCTGGCGCCCGGGACGGCGAAAAAGCGATGGAAGCTTTCATAATCGGGCAAATGGCGCACAGCTTCATGTTTCAGCCGGTTGAATGCGACGTGCGCGCTGTTCAGGTCGACAGCCGTCACGGCGGCGGGATTGGCGCTGAGATAGCTCAGCGCATTGCAGCCGCCGCTGGCAATGGTGACGATGTGGCAATCGGGCGTGATCGCAAGTGCTTCCATGTCGATGACCGGATCTTCCCAGATCTGTGCATAGACCAGCCCTTTGAACGCGAACGTAAAAGCACGCTCGAGCAGTCCTGCCTTGCTCAGTTTTTCATGCTGATGAACAGCCGCTTTGACCGCGACATTGCGCGATCGGTTTCTTGCTGTGGCGGCCATGCTCGTTTCCCGTTTGCGACAGTTCGGCTACATTGCCCAAATGACGCACAAGTTACAAATCTGCGAGGGCCTTCGGGCTGCCGCTCAACTCGACAGTGGCAATCGGCGAACACATTGTTACAGCGACCGCGAGGCCATCGACTCGTCAGGAAGCATCCATTGAGCAATCGACCCGATCCGCAGAGCGTCGCCATCGCGGCCGATCATGCCGGTTATGACATGAAAGTGTCGCTGATCGACTGGATGCGTGCGCAGGGACATATGGTGACCGATCTTGGTCCGCATGATACTGTTTCGGTCGACTACCCCGATTACGCCTATCGCCTTGCCGGTGCCGTTGCGGCGGGCGATGCGCGGTTCGGCGTGCTGATCTGCGGATCGGGAATCGGCATTTCGATTGCCGCCAATCGTCATTCGGCGGTGCGGTGTGCACTGGTCAGCGAAAATTTGTCGGCGCGCCTCGCGCGTTCGCACAATGATGCCAATGTGATTGCATTCGGCGCGCGCCTGATCGGTCCCGACCAGGCGCGCGATTGCTTGTCAGCATTTCTGTCGACGCCATTTCTCGGCGATCGTCACACGGGGCGCGTCGAGAAGCTTGGCCATCCCCATTTTGCAAAGGAACTCGCATGAGCACCAACCCCAACATGCTTTTCGATGTGCAGCCCGACGGGTTTTTCACACGGACGCTGGCCGAAAGCGATGCGCAGGTCTTTTCCGCACTGACACGTGAAATCGACCGCGAGCGGCATCAGATCGAACTGATCGCTTCGGAAAATATCGTATCGAAAGCAGTCCTCGAAGCGCAAGGATCTGTATTCACGAACAAATATGCCGAAGGCTATCCGGGCAAGCGCTATTATCAGGGCTGTGCGCCGTCGGATGCGGTTGAAACGCTCGCGATCGAGCGGGCCAAGCAATTGTTCGATTGCGGTTTTGCCAACGTCCAGCCGCATTCGGGCGCACAGGCAAATGCCGCCGTCATGCTTGCGCTGGTCAAGCCCGGCGACACGATTCTCGGCATGAGCCTCGACGCCGGGGGTCACCTGACGCACGGCGCCCGCGCAGCAATGTCGGGCAAATGGTTCAATGCCATTCAATATGGTGTGAATGCCGATGACCACCTGATTGATTTCGCGCAGGTCGAAGCGCTGGCCATCGAGCACAAGCCGAAGATCATCATCGCCGGTGGCAGCGCCTATCCGCGTCAGATCGATTTCGCCCGATTCCGTGCGATTGCCGACACCGTCGGCGCGATTTTCTGGGTTGATATGGCGCATTTTTCGGGGCTGGTTGCCGGTGGCGTCCATCCCTCGCCCTTCCCGCATGCGCATCTGGCGACGACGACGACGCACAAGACGTTGCGCGGGCCACGCGGCGGCATGATCCTGACCAACGACGAAGCGCTGGCCAAGAAATTCAATTCGGCGGTGTTCCCGGGATCGCAGGGCGGACCGCTGATGCATGTCATCGCCGCAAAGGCGGTGGCATTCGGCGAAGCGTTGCAGCCCGATTTCAAACTCTATTCGCGTGCCGTGATCGAAAATGCCAAGGCAATGGCAGCGCGCCTCAACGAACGCGGCTGCAATCTCGTTTCCGGGGGAACCGATACGCATCTGGCGCTTGTCGACCTGACGCCGCTGGGGGTGACAGGTAAAGACGCCGACGAAGCGCTCGAGCGTGCGGCAATCACCTGCAACAAAAACGGTATTCCCAACGATCCACAGCCACCGATGAAAACCAGTGGCATCCGCGTTGGATCGCCCGCGGGCACCACGCGCGGTTTTGGTGTGAAGGAATTCCGCGACATCGCCGACATGATTGCCGATGTGCTCGATGGGTTGCGACAGAAGGGCGAAAGCGGCGATCCGAAAGTCGAAGCCGACGTGCGCGCGCGCGTCCGGACATTGTGCGAACGATTCCCGATTTATCCGGAACTGTAGCTTGGTCGCGATGCGCATCCCCCAGGGGGGCGCATAGTGCGCTGCCCATTTTGCGCCCATGACAACAGCCAGGTAAAGGATTCGCGCCCGACCGAAGACGGAGCCGCGATCCGGCGCCGTCGGCAATGCGAAAGCTGCGGCGCGCGGTTCACGACATTCGAACGTATCCAGCTGCGCGAGCTGACCATCCTGAAAAGCGAAAATCGTCGTGAGCCGTTCGACCGCGACAAGCTGGCACGATCGGTCGCAATTGCCTGTCGCAAACGCCCGATCGAACAGAACCGCATCGATCAGATGGTATCGGGCATTCAGCGCCAGCTCGAGACGATGGGCGATGCCGAGATCGAAGCGCGGCAGATCGGTGCGCTGGTAATGGACGGACTGCGCGCACTCGACAGCGTTGCCTACATAAGATTTGCCAGCGTTTATAAAGACTTCGCCGAAGCACGCGATTTCGAAGCATTTGCCGGATCGGTTAAGGATGCAGACGGCGCGTGAATCCGATCCTCGTTCTCGTCCGCCCGCAACTTGGTGAAAATATCGGCAAAGCCGCGCGCGCGATGCTGAACTTCGGCTTGACCGAACTTCGGCTGGTTGCGCCGCGCGATGGCTGGCCCAATCCGAGTGCGGGACCAGCGGCGTCGGGCGCGGATCAGGTGCTTGCCAGTACAATGGTTTATGAAACCGTCGCGGCGGCAACGGCCGACTGCACGCATGTTTACGCCACGACAGTGCGCCGACGCGGCGTGATCAAACCCGTCCTGACGCCCGAGGCCGCAGCGGTGGAAATGCGGGAGGCGTCGGGTCGATCGGCTGTTCTTTTCGGTCCCGAGCGCACGGGGCTTGAATCCGACGATGTCGCGATTGCCCGAACGATTATCACGGTGCCGATCAATCCGCAGTTCGGGTCGCTCAATCTGGCTCAGGCGGTCATGGTCGTGGCCTACGAATGGTCGAAGGGACAGGCACTGGCCCAGCCGCCGAAAGTCGATGACGAACCGCCCGCGCAACAAAACGAACTCGACGGCCTCATCGGGCAGCTCGACGCAATGCTCGATCATGCCGGATTTTATTTTCCGCCCGACAAAGTGCCGACTGTGAAACGGACCATTCGCTCGATCATGACCAAGCCGGGTTGGAACGCCCACGAAGTGCGAACGCTGCGCGGCGTCCTGACAGCGATTGAAAAGCCGCGGCCGAAAACTTAAGATCGGCCGACGGCAAAGGGATAGACATATGCAGCTGGCGATCGCGTTAATTCTAAGCCTCACAACGGGCACATCGGGCTTAAAGACTGAAAGCTCCGTGGTGCGGCAAGCCCCTGTCGAAAATGCGAACGGCGGCGATACGAAGTTGATTTGCAAAACGGAGGCGATGACCGGATCACGGACCAAGCGGAAACGCACGTGCCTGTCGCGAGAGGAATGGCGATTTCGGGCTGAGCAGGCAAATGATGCGCTGAACGGCGCCTCACGAGACTACTGAGAGTCAGGTAATCCGGACGTCTTGCGCGCAGATGGTTTTCGTGATTATTTGAGTGTGTTCAAGCAGCACGGCGGGGAGGCAGGCATCATGGTTTCATTCATTCTTTTGACATTGGCTGTTGCTGGCCTCGATGGCGGAACTGCCAACGCCGGGGCAAGCGTCACAGAAAAACCGGCCAAGGAACGCTTGGTATGTCGGTCCCAAGAACGGCTGGGCACCCGTCTCGGCGCCAAGCGTGTATGTAATACCAAGGCGCGCTGGGCTGAAATCGAAGCCGAATCAGGTGCCGCTGTCCGCGATGCACAGCGGACGATGAGTTCCATGCCGACAAACGGGACTTGAAGAGATTGCCATAACCATGGCGACGTTGATTTGGATCGCTTCGGTATCACAGGCTTAAACTGCCTCCGATAAAGCTCCCGTTGCCGCCGCCAAATATTGCAGGGACGTCACCTCACCACAGAAATTGGGCTTAAAAAGAAAACACATCTGCGCAATGCCGCACGAATGGACACAATATGCATGCTGGCAGGCGGCCGAGGATCGACGGGCGCGCCGTAAGAATTTTTCTGACTTCCGGCTTAATAGTTCGGCAAACTTCGGCCAAACTTGACTTCTACGCCGGCTCCTTTAGTCCCACGGCTTCGCAATTGACCCCGCACTCCGGTGAAGCGGTGGTCCTGCCCGATCTCGTATCGACGTAGCGCGGTCCCGGTAACTGAAACGGCTTACGAGCCACGCAATTGAAGGACGACACATGTCAAAGCGCATCAGTGCAAAGCACAAGCTCGACCGCCGCATGGGCGAAAATATTTGGGGCCGTCCCAAATCACCTGTCAACAAGCGCGAATATGGCCCCGGTCAGCATGGGCAGCGCCGCAAAGGAAAGGTGTCCGACTACGGCCTGCAGCTCAAGGCGAAACAGAAGCTGAAGGGCTATTACGGCGAAGTCACCGAAAAGCAGTTCAAAAAGCAATATACCGAAGCCGCGCGGATGAAGGGCGATACGTCGCAGAACCTCATCGGCCTGCTCGAGCGTCGCCTCGACGCGATCGTCTATCGCGCCAAGTTTGCGCCTACGGTATTTGCGGCGCGACAGTTGGTCAGCCACGGTCACATTCGCGTCAACGGCGTCAAGTGCAATATCGCATCGCGTCGTTGCGACGTCGGCGATGAAATCACATTGGGCAAAAAGGCTCAGGAAATGGCGCTCGTCATGGAGGCGCAGTCGCTCCCCGAGCGTGACATCCCTGAATATATCGGCATCGATGGCACGGCAAAAGCAACGTTCACGCGCGTACCGACGCTTGATGAAGTTCCTTATCCTGTGAAGATGGAGCCAAATCTAGTCGTCGAGTTTTACTCGCGTTGATCCTAGCGTGAGATGTTGATTGGGTGACCGTCAAACGGCACCCAATCTTCAAACGCTACATAGCGAATGCCGATCGGATAAAGTCATTCGATCGAGCCAGCATCTGTGCACGAGCACCACTGTCATCAAGATAATGATCGAGGCCCGGGAAAACGATCAATTCGTTACGCTTGCCCGCAGATTTTAGCTTGTCTTCCATTAGACGTGATTGCGAAATCGATACGTTTTGATCGAGATCGCCGTGAAACATCTGCACGGGCGCTCGCAGCCTTTCCGCATTCTGGGCGGGAGACCCCGCAACGATATGCGGACCCGAACCAACAAAAGATTGAACCGCGCGATAATTCCAATTGTTCATATTCTGCGTTTTCAACGAAGCCAGGTCGGTCACGGGCGCAATCGCAACGATTGCCTTGAACAGATCAGGCGCTGCAACACCCGATTGCAGAGCAGCGTAACCGCCATATGACCAACCAAGGATAGCCAGTTTTGTCGGATCAGCGATTCCTTCGGAAACGAGCCACCGACCCGCATCGGTGACGTCACCAATGGCCACTTCCCAAGCCTTAAATCCCATATTGCGGAACCAGGCGTCACCGTATCCGCTCGAGCCACGAAAGTTTGGCTGAAGGACCGCAAAGCCACGATTGGCATAATATTGCACCAGCCAGTCGAAGCCCCATTCGTCCCGTGCGCTTGGCCCGCCATGGGGCATCACAATCGCCGGGATTTTCTTGCCCGCTTTGCCGGGCGGCATCGTAAGGTATGCCGGGATCATCGTACCATCAGAAGCGCGAAATCGGATCGGCTTGACTGTTGCGAGCGCATAGTCATTCAATTCAGGGCGTTCGGCAAACAACATGTTGAGCTGCATCGTTTTTTTATCAAAATGATAATATTGGCCGGGCGTCACATCCCCGCCGGCATGAATGATCATTTTGGTTTCATCAGCGTTGGTGTCGACAAAGCTGATTGTGCCCGCGTGCGGCAGTGCTTTGCCCAGTTGAACGGCAAGCTTGAGCAAGTCGGTGTCAAAATATTCCACGTTGCGCCGTTCGGTGGCATAGCTGACGCCGACAATGCGTCGCTGACGACCGATGCGAACAAGCCCGTCGACATCGACATCAGGCCGGCTGAACACGAGTGTCCGTTTCATCGATCCGTCGAGCATTATTTTGAATACCGCCTGACGACCGTTCAATCGATCGAAACCGTATACGGCGTCGTCCTTGGGATCGACAGCGATCGGATTGAAACCCGCTTCGCTGTTCCAGTCGAATACGCTCAGTGGTTGCCAGTTGCTGCTGCCAACAGGCAAATAGGAATAGCGCGTTTTTGTTTCGGCATAACCACCCGAAGCTTCCAACACCGAACCCATGATCCGCACGTTACCAATACCGTCAGATATGAATTCGCTTGCGTGGACCATCGGACGGACAGCACGTTTGCTGGCGAGTGAAACGGTGTCGACGCGATCGACGCCATAACCTTCGGTCCGTTTTTCGACGATCGATCCCAGCCGACTTTCGGGAACATATTGGCGGCCGATCAACACTTCCCCGTTGCTGCCGGGCAGCAGATCGATGAGTTCGCCGCCAAAATTTGCGCTATAATTGGCGTAGATGCCCTGCCGGAGAGAAACCCGCTTGAGCACCGAGCCGTCGGCATTCACGGCGAATAGTCGGGTGAGCCCGCGGATATTATCGCCGTCGCGTTTTACCTCGCCCGCATTACAGAGAAGTCGCGCGTTCGAAACCCAATTGCAGTTATATATTTTTTCAGGATCGCCGTCGGCCTTCAAAATTGCTTTTGGTACTGCTTTTGACCCGGCAGAGTCGGCGAGATCGACAACGTATAATGTTGATGCTCTTAACCCGGACGAGGCTAGATACGCGACTTTGTTGCCATCCGGAGACAGCGAAATCTGTCGAATTTCCTCGCGCATGCCGAACGCTTTTTCGGGCGGAATTTGCTGTGCCTGTGCGGTGCTGGCGACGATTGCCGCAGCGACCAAACCCGTTAATCGAAACACTGATTTACCCCCGGATCACCTACGAGTGAGATATTGCGGAGAGGCGCAGAATTTTGCAAGCTTGCCCGGCGACATGTGAAGTGCAATGCGCTTGGACTTGCTTTTCGCAAGGAGACTAACATGTTTCGTCCTGTCTTGCTCGCCGCAACGATTATCGTCGCTGCACCGGCATCTGCCGCACCGCCTGCTGTTCCGGTGCAGACACTCAAGGATGTGACGCGGACACTTTCGTCCGATGCTTATGCGGGACGCGCGCCGACCAGTCCCGAAGAAGCGAAAACCGTGGCTTACATCATCGCGCGCATGACGAAGGCCGGACTGAAGCCGGGCAACAAGGGTCAGTGGACGCAGGACGTACCGATGGCCGAAATCACCGCGAGCCCGACACCGCTGACATTCGCAGTTCCGGGCAAGCCAGCCGTTTCGCTCGCTTATAAGACCGACATGGTGATCGGCACGACGCGGATCATCCCGCGCATCGACGTCAGCAATAGTGACGTCGTTTTCGTCGGTTATGGCATCAACGCGCCGCAGCTCGGCTGGAATGATTATGCGGGCGTCGATGCAAAGGGCAAGACGGTCATCATCCTGATCAACGATGCCGACTGGGAAACCAAAACGCTCGATGGTATATTCGGTGGGCGCTCGATGACATATTACGGCCGCTGGACCTATAAATATGAAGAAGCCGCCCGGCAGGGTGCCGCAGCTGCGATCATCGTTCACGATACAGAACCAGCAGCCTATCCGTGGGATGTCGTCGTGTCGTCTTGGGCGAAACCGCGCCTCGGCCTTGATGCTGCGGATAATCACGTGAGTGACAGCGCAGCAAACGGTTGGATCACAAGTGATGCCGCCACGCGCCTTTTCGCGGCGGGGGGCAAGGATTTCGCCGCGCTCAAACAAGCAGCAAAGGTCAAAGGGTTCAGCGCAGTGCCGCTGGGCATGACGATGACGGTATCGATGGACAATGTCATCCGCCGCCAGCTGTCGAAGAACATCATCGGGATCCTGCCCGGCAAGCGCGCACCGAACCAATATGTTCTGTATTCGGCACACTGGGACCATCTGGGCCGCTGTTTGCCCGTCAAAGGCGACGGCATTTGCAACGGTGCCGTCGACAACGCGAGCGGTACCGCGGGCCTGATCGCAATTGCCGAAATGAATGCCAAGACTGGCGCGGCATCGCGCAGTCAGATTTTTCTTGCGGTCACCGCCGAGGAATCGGGCCTGCTTGGATCGAAATATTATGCCGAAAATCCGGTCTATCCGCTGAGCCGGACAGTCGGCGGCGTGAACATGGACGGGCTGAACGTGACCGGAGCGACGAAGGATGTGAACATCATCGGCGTCGGCAAATCCGAACTCGACGACTATGTCACGCGCTGGGCTGCGAAGGGCAACCGCACGATCACACCCGAAGCAACGCCTGAAAAAGGATATTATTACAGGTCGGATCACTTTAGTTTTGCGCGGCTCGGTGTCCCGATGATCGATGCGGGCAGCGGTGATGACCTAGTGAAGGGCGGTGTCGCCGCCGGTCGGGCAGCGGCCGAGGATTACACCGTCAATCGCTATCACAAGCCGCAGGATGAATATGACGCGGGGTGGAACTGGGACGGCGCAGTGCAGGATCTGACCATGTATTACGGCATCGGACGCGAACTCGCGATGGCGAACGTCTGGCCGAACTGGGTGCCGACGGCGGAATTTCGTGCCGTGCGCGACAATGATCGCGCAGGGGATCGCGCCGGGGACCGAGCCGGGGATCGCGCAACAAAATAATGCCGTATTTTCCCGCCGAATGGTCGCCGCACAGCACCGTGTGGATCGGCTTTCCGTCCGCACCCGAACTGTGGCTCGACGATCTGGAACCTGCACAGGAGCAGGTTGCCGCATTTGCCCAAGCCATCCGCGCGGACGGCAAGGGCGAAACGGTACAACTTGTCTGTGCAAATGAAGCTGCGGCGGACCGGGCAGTGGCGCTCGACACTGGCGCTGAAATCCACATCGTTCCGTTTTTCGACATCTGGTTGCGCGATACTGGGCCGCTCGTGCTTTCCGACCGGACTGCACTCGATTATCGCGGCAATGGCTGGGGCGGGAAATATCCCTCAGCACTCGACGACGCACTGGCAGGGCTGCTGTGCGCGTCGGCAGATTTGCCGCATCATTCGCGCACCATGATCCTCGAAGGCGGGGCGATCGACGTTGACGGCGCAGGGCTGCTGGTGACGACTGAACAATGCCTGCTCAATCCAAACCGCAATCCACTGATGACGCGCGAGGACATCGAGGCGCAATTGATGCTCGATCTGGGCGTGACGCGCGTGCTGTGGCTTGGCGATGGTCTGGTCGGCGATCACAC
>JANLWD010000018.1:0-1960 GCA_031364345.1 Sphingomonas sp. | reverse complement strand
AGTGCTGGGCGCCTTACGGCCTGAAATAGGGAGGCCCTGAGACATGGCACGGGTAAAACGCGGCGTTACGACGCGCGCAAAGCACAAGAAAATCCTCGAACAGGCGAAGGGCTATTACGGCCGTCGCAAGAACACGATTCGTGTGGCACGGCAGGCGGTCGAAAAGGCCGGCCAATATGCGTATCGCGACCGCAAGGTCAAAAAGCGCAATTTCCGCGCTTTGTGGATCCAGCGTATCAACGCGGCCGTCCGCATGGAAGGCCTGAATTACGGACAGTTCATGCACGGGCTGAAGCTCGCGGGCGTCGAACTCGACCGCAAAGTCCTTGCCGACATGGCAATGAACGAAGGCGCGGTCTTTAGCACCATCATCGCGCAAGCGAAGGCAGCGTTGCCTCAGGCAGCCTAACCGTTCCTTCGTTACAATGCGCAAATGGGCGTGAGCGGGTTGCCGCTTGCGCCCATTTGCTTATCAGGTGCCTGTCATGACCATCGAAACGCTGCAATCCGAACTTCTGGCCACGATCGCCGCTTCAGAAACGCTCGAGGCGCTCGAGGCGCGTCGTATCGCAGCGTTAGGCAAAGCAGGCAGCGTTTCCGCATTGCTCAAAACATTAGGCGGGATGACAGCCGAGCAGCGACTGCTCGAAGGACCGCGGATTAATGGTCTGCGTGAGGCCGTGTCCGCTGCCCTTGCAGATCGCAAAGCCGCTCTCGAGGCCGCAGCGCTTGAAGCCAAACTTGCAGCCGAGCGATTCGACATGACGCTGCCGTCACCCGAAGCCCCGCGCGGATCGGTGCATCCGGTCAGCCAAGTGCTCGACGAGCTGTCGGAGATTTTCGCCGACATGGGCTTTGCGGTCGCGACTGGTCCTGAGATCGAGGACGACTGGCATAATTTCACGGCGCTCAACATTCCCGAAAGCCATCCGGCGCGGGCGATGCACGACACATTCTACTTTCCCGCCACAGCGAATGCGGAAAATCAAACACGCAAGTTGTTGAGAACGCATACGTCACCGGTGCAAATCCGCACCATGACGTCACAGGCACCGCCGTTCCGTATCATCGCGCCGGGGCGGGTGTATCGCTCGGACAGCGATGCGACGCATACGCCGATGTTTCACCAGATCGAAGGGCTGGTCATCGACAGGGGCATCCACCTCGGCCACCTGAAATGGACGCTCGAGACGTTCCTGAAAGCCTTTTTTGAGCGCGACGATGTGACGCTGCGCCTGCGCCCGAGCTATTTTCCGTTCACCGAGCCCTCGGTTGAAGTCGATGTCGGCTACACCATGCAGAACGGCAAACGCGTCATCGGCGGTAGCGAAGGCTGGATGGAAGTGCTGGGCAGCGGGATGGTGCACAGGCGGGTCATCGAAGCATGCGGGCTTGATCCCGACATCTGGCAGGGCTTTGCCTTCGGCACCGGCATCGACCGGCTGGCGATGCTCAAATAGGGGATGGACGATTTGCGGCCCTTCTTCGACGGCGATCTGCGCTGGCTCAAACATTATGGCTTTGGCGCGCTCGATGTGCCCACGCTGAGCGGGGGAGTAGGGGCATGAAGTTCACCCTCTCATGGCTCAAAGAGCATCTCGACACCGACGCATCGGTCGATGCTATTGCCGAGAAACTCAACGCCATCGGCCTCGAAGTCGAAGGCATCGAGAATGCTGCCGAAAAACTGGCCGCCTTCCGCATTGCCAAAGTGCTGAGCGCCGCGCCGCATCCGCAGGCAGACAAGCTGCAAGTGCTTAGCGTCGATGCGAGCGGCGGTCCTTTGCAAGTCGTGTGCGGCGCACCCAATGCCCGCGCGGGGCTCGTCGGCGTGTTCGGTGCGCCGGGTGCTGTTGTGCCGTCGAACGGCATGGTCCTGAAAGTCGCGGCGATCCGCGGTGTTGAGTCAAACGGCATGATGTGTTCGTCGCGCGAGCTTGAACTGGGCGACGATCATGAC
>JANLWD010000017.1:0-1958 GCA_031364345.1 Sphingomonas sp. | reverse complement strand
CGAGCCCGGTGCGCTCGAAATCCGTACCGATGCGCGGATTTTCGGTGCGGTGCTGAGCGCGGGGCAAAGCCTGACTCACGATGTCGGTGCGGGGCGACACGCCTATCTTGTCCCGGCAACCGGGCGGATCGATCTTGGTCGCGGGGGCATGGCCGGTGCCCGCGACGGCGTGGCACTAAGCGGTGGCGCGGTGACGATCACTGCGCTTGCCGACAGTGAACTGGTATTGGTGGACGCGGTTTAACCCCCACGCGTATAGCGCGGCCATGCTGCTTGCCGATTGTGTCCTGTTCATCGATGCCGAAGCCATGATCCTCGACAAGCCGGCGGGGCTGGCGGTAGATGCGCCGCGCGACGGATCGCTGAGTGTGATGAACCATCTCGACAGTTTGCGCTTTGGGTTCGAACGGCTGCCGTCGATCGTTCATCGGCTCGATCGCGACACGTCGGGATGCTTGTTGCTGGCGCGCAATCCCAAGGCGCAAAAGCGTTTTTCGCAAGCGTTCGAAGCGGGGTCGGTGGAAAAATCCTATCTCGCGGTGCTCGCCGGCGTGCCGAAACAGCCGGGCGGGACCATCGACATGGCACTGAATAAAGTCAGCACGCGCGAGGCCGGCTGGCGGATGATCCCCGAGCCGAAGGGGCAGCGCGCAGTGACGCATTGGGAAGTCGTGACGTTCGGCGACGGGCAGGCGCTGGTCCGCTTTCGCCCCGAAACGGGTCGCACGCATCAGTTGCGGGTGCACGCGGCAAGCGGGATCGGCATCGCGATTGCCGGTGATCCGGTTTATGGGGCGAAAGGGCGGCACATGTTGCTCCACGCCGAGACATTGGTGGTGCCGCGCGACAGCAAGGATCCGGTGAGCGCGACCGCGCCGCTGCCCGGTCATTTCCCCGAATGGGCGCGCAATGCCGTCGCCTGACTGGCCCGCGTTGCCCGAAGACGCGATCGAAGAGCGGTTCCTGGCGGGGACGGGGCCGGGCGGGCAGAATGTCAACAAGGTAGCAACTGCGGTTCAGATGCGGCTCGACGTCTATGCGCTGCGCCTGACGCCTATCGTTTACCTGAGGTTGAAGGAGCTTGCGGGCAGCCGGTGGACCACCGACGGCGAGATCGTGATCACCGCGCGCGAATATCGCAGTCGTGAAGCAAACCGTGAAGAAGCGCGCGCACGGCTTGCCGAGCTGGTCGGCAAAGCGCACCAGATCCCGGCGCGGCGAGTCAAAACGCGGCCGAGCAAAAGCGCAAAGGAAAAACGGATGGTCGGCAAGGCCGTTCGATCGACCGTAAAAAAAGGACGCGGGAAAGTGAGTTTCGATTGATGTTCGATTTCAGAACGAACGCGCTGAACAAGGCAGAGCAATGGGCCGATGTCCTGTCCGCAGCGGATGCCGTGACGTCAGGCGAAACCGATCCCGTCGCGAACATGGCCAATGTTGCAGCAGTCATGTTCCATGGGCTGCCCGAGCTGAACTGGGCGGGATTTTACCGGATGGTCGACAGCGAATTGGTGCTGGGCCCGTTCCAGGGAAAAGCAGCGTGCATTCGCATATCGCTGGACAAGGGCGTGTGTGGTGCCGCGGCCGCGACGGGGAAAACGCAGCGTGTAGACGATGTGCATGCCTTTGCCGGGCACATCGCGTGCGACGCGGACTCGCGATCCGAACTTGTCGTGCCGCTGATCGTCGACGGCCGCGTGACCGGAGTAATCGACCTCGATAGTCCGGTCCCCGCCCGTTTCGATGCCACTGATGCCGAAGGGTGCGAAGCGCTTGCGAAACTGATCGGCCCCAGATTGGGACGCGGCATTAACCATCGTTCCTAGTGTTAACAGCGCGGTAATGCTAAAAAGGCTTCAGATACAACGAGGTCACGCCACGTTGTCAGTCGATCGGTCACGGGGAGTGTTTACTATGCGAAGCCTTGCAATTTCTGGCGTTGCGCTGGTCGCGATGGT
>JANLWD010000015.1:0-19992 GCA_031364345.1 Sphingomonas sp. | reverse complement strand
CGTGCTGGGCTTTGGCGGGCTGACGCTTTGGCTGCACGATCCGGTACTGATCCGGTACAAGGCAACGGCAGTATACATCCTCTTGTCGGGCCTGCTTTTTATCGGTTTGCTGCGCGGCAAACCCCTGCTCAAATATGTCCTCGAAGCGGGTTACGATGGCTTGAGCGATCGCGGATGGATGATCCTGTCACGCAACTGGGCATTCTTCTTTGGCGCCCTGGCCGCTGCAAATCAGGCACTGATTTATCTGAGAGTTTCTGACGAAACTTATGTGAACGTCAAAGTCTGGGGGTTCATCGCTGTGACGTTCCTGTTCGCGCTCGCCAACATTCCCGTCCTCACCAAACATGGTTTCGGCGCCGAAAAACCCGCCGATTAGGCCGCTTTTTTCTCGAGCATGCCATGTTTGCGCAGGCAATGGCGCAACTGATCATAAGATAGCGAAAGCGCTTTTGCGGCATCACGCTGATTGAACCGGCATCGGGATAACGTCGCGTCGAGAATGGCGCGTTCATGAGCATCGACCGCGATGCGAAAGTCGGTCACGATTTCACTCTGTGCTGCAATGGCGACTGCGGGGCTGTGAGTCGATGAATGGTTCCCGCTCTCGGTCGGCTGATGCTGGATCGACGGTCCTGCCGGGCGCCACGGCGAGGCGAACGGATCGAACTCAATGACGCCGATCGGCAGCGTCTCGTCGGTCCAGCGATAGACGGCGCGCTCGACCACATTCTTGAGTTCGCGCACGTTACCCGGCCAATCGTACGACGCAAGCACCGCACTGGCATCGGCTGAAAATCCCGGCCATTCATGCCACCCGATTTCAGATGCCATCCGCCGCCCGAAATGATCCGCCAGCACCGGAACATCACCGTCGCGCGCGCGAAGCGGTGGGAGTGTGACGACCTCGAACGCCAACCGATCAAGCAAGTCGGCGCGAAACCGCCCTTTCTCAACAAGGCCGGGCAAATGCTCATTGGTCGCCGCGACAATCCGGACATCGACCTGGACCGGCTTGTTCGCACCGATCCGGGTGACTTCGCCATATTCGACAGCGCGCAGCAAGCGTTCCTGAGCACCCGCCGACAATGTCGCGAGCTCGTCAAGGAACAGCGTCCCGCCGTCGGCTTCTTCAAACCGTCCCTCGCGAGCCTTGGTCGCGCCAGTAAATGCACCCGCTTCATGTCCGAACAGCTCTGCCTCGATCAGTGTTTCGGCGAGCGCTGCACAATTCATCGTGATTAGCGGCGCCGCCCACCGCGGACTCAAGCGATGCAAGCGCTCGGCAATCAGCTCCTTGCCTGTCCCGCGTTCGCCAATGACTAGCACGGGACGATTGAGCGCCGCGGCACTCGAGGCGCGCTCGATACTGTCGAGAAATGCATATGACTGCCCAACGACTTGTTGCGTTCGTTCCATTCCCGATAATTAGCATTATACGCCAATATTTAGCAAGTAAAATCGATGGCCGATTACTGAAACTGCCAGATTTCCGAGGTTTTCCGAATTGGCACGCTTCCTGCAAAACTGTTCATGTCCCCGCCGAATGGTTCGACAGGGACAGAAATTTCACACCAAGTCAGGGAGACTTACCATGAACATCACCAGCACAGTCCGCCAGTCCGTTGTCGCCGTTATCGCAGTCAGCGTTGTCCTTTTCAGCCTCACCGGTCTCGACTCGACGCTGAAGCCCACGAATTTTGCCGTTAACGCAACGACGCATATCACCGCTCAGGCTTGACCTGATGCGTATCGTGACCGGGGCGCCACGCCTTGCCCAACTGGACTAGGCCCGCCCCGGTAAGCGATCTAAAGTTTCACTCAGGAGTTTTGATTATGGGAATTTTCTCGCGCACTCGCGATATCATCGCGGCCAACATGACCGACATGCTCGATCGTGCGGAAGATCCCGCAAAAATGATCCGCATCATCATCCTCGAAATGGAGGAAACGCTGGTCGAAGTCCGTGCCGGCGCCGCCCGCACTATTGCCGATCAGAAGGAAATGCGGCGTCATATCGACAAGCTCGCGACGCTTGAGTCCAACTGGCAGGAAAAAGCCGAGCTGGCGTTATCGAAAGGCCGTGAAGACCTAGCCAAGGCTGCGCTCGTCGAAAAGGCGAAAGCGACCGACATGGCCGACCAGATGGCCACACAGATCAAGGTTCTCGACGATGCCCTGCGCGCGTCGGAAGCCGATATCGCCAAGTTGCAAACCAAGCTGCGTGAAGCACGTACCCGCCAGAGCGGCATCGAAACCCGCATCGACAGCGCCAACCAGCGCTTCAAGATGCGTGAAGCCTATGCCGGCGAACGGACCAAGGACGCTTTCTCACGCTTCGACATTCTCGAACGCGAAGCTGACCTTGCCGAGGGCCGCGCCGACGCGATGGGTATGGGCAACGTCAAGACGCTCGACGAGGAAATCGCCGAGCTTCGCACCGACAAGAAAATCGACGCCGAACTCGAAGCCATGAAGGCCAAGATCAAGGCGCAAGCAAAGAAAGGCTGATCCGATGGAAGATGTTCTCGTTCCCATCATGGTCGTCGGCATGCTCTTTATCGGGCTGCCGTGGCTGGTGTTTCACTACATCACCAAGTGGAAGCAGGCCAAAACACTGACCATCGATGACGAACGGTTGCTCGACGATGTGCACGACACCGCGCGCCGCCTCGAAGACCGCCTGATCACGATCGAACGCATTATGGCCGCTGATAATCCCAACTGGAAATCCGGCCAGTAACCTCGCACTTTAAGGAGACCTGCAATGACCGCTCGTCGCACTGACTTTTACCTCGACAAACAAAATGCCAAATGGCTGGGCGTCTGTTCGGGGATTGCCGATTATACCGGAATCGACCGGACCTGGGTTCGCGTTGCCGCGGTCGTGCTCACCATCATGGGCGGATTTCCGTGGACGCTGATCGCATATTGGGTCACGGCCTGGGTCGCCAATCCCAAGCCGCTGGGTCTCTACGACAGCCCCGAGGATGCAAAATTCTGGCAGGGCGTCCGTCAGTCGCCGACACGCAGCACCCGCGACGTCAAAGCAAAGTTCCGCGACATCGACCGGCGCCTTGCGGATGTGGAAACCTATTACACCAGCCGCAACTCGAGCCTCGCCAACGAGATCGACAATCTCAAATAAACGGCCGAACAGGGAGACGGACGATGGATAACAATAGTTTTATGGCGGTCATATCTGATGGCCTCCCCGCAGTTCTTGCTATCGTCGCAGTGGCAGTGGGTGGCTGGGTCATTACCACATGGCTGCGCATCAAGAACGGGTACCCGCTGGACGGTGCATGGGGACAGGCGATGTACCCCAAGAACAGCGACGAGACGACCGAACGCGTCAAATTGCTGAGCCAGGAAAACGCCCAACTGCGCGCCGAACTCGGCTCGATCAAGGATCGGCTCGCCAATGTCGAACGCATCGTCACTGATGAAGCGCACGGCCTGAATCGCGAGATCGAGATGCTTCGGTCGAAACCGGTCAATTAGGAGATATTGGTATGGCAAGCTGGATCTGGGTCCTCATTCCCCTCGCGGCAATTGGAATAGCGCCGTTCAAAATGTGGCTTCGGCTGAAAGAAAAGCAGATCGAGAGCCAGACTGCGCTGACCGCTGAAAAAACTGCGCAATATGCGGCACATACCGAACGTCTTGAAGCGCGGGTCCGCGTTCTTGAACGGATTGCCACCGACAAGGGGGTCGAATTGTCCGACGAGATCGACCGGCTGCGCGATACGCCACTCAACTAAATTCGACGAAGGGAGACGTCATATGAATCCGTTTGAAATGGTTGTTCTGATCATCGCCATCGTGATGATCGCCAGCATCATAAAGACGCGTATCCGCGCGCAGCATGGCATCATTGCCGATGAAGATGGCAACGAACGCACCATCGCCGATCCCGATGCGGCCCGACTGCGCGACGAAGTCAGGGGCCTGAAAGAAAGAATCGCGGTTCTCGAGCGTCTCGCCACCGACGACAATGGTGCCCGCGCGCTCGACCGCGAAATCGAAAAACTTCGCGAGCCCGGGAGATAGAAAATGGATGCCCTACCGCTTTATCTTGCGCTTTCGCTGACGATTGTCACCGGTCTTACGATCCTCGCGCTTTTCAGTCTCAAGGCATTTCGCGCCTGGATCGAACTCAAACAACTCGAACTCGGCCACCGCAATGCCGCACCGCCGTCGACGGCACAGCGTATCGATGTTGCCGATCTCAAGGAACGGATCCGCAAACTCGAGGCCATTGCTGCGGGCGTCGAATTCTAGGCCGAAATCAGCCGAGCGAGCTCGTCGACGCCGACGGGTTCGGCAAACAGGAAGCCCTGATAATAATTGCAACCCTCCGCGGCCAGAAGCGCGAGTTGTTCTTCGGTTTCGACGCCCTCGGCGACGACCGCAAGGCCCAGCGAACGTGCCATGTCGATGACACCGCGAACGACGATGCGGTCGCGGGTCGATCCTGAAATGTCACCGGCCAGTTGCTTGTCGATCTTGAGATAGTCGAGCGGGAGCGCCTTCAAATAGGCCAGGCTCGAATAGCCGGTTCCAAAATCATCGATAGCTACACGGCAACCGCCAGCACGAAGATCAGCGAGAACGGCAGCCGCAACGGCCAGATCCTCCATCAGTCCGCTTTCGGTAATTTCGACAGTAAGCCGCGATCGTGGAAAACCGATATCATCGATCATCGCGTAAAAACCGTCGACGAACCCGGCGCGCGTGATATCGGCCGCCGTCAGATTGATGGCCAACCTCAATCGCGCAAGGCTTTCCGGCCACGCGACCGCCAGCATCGCCGCGCGGCGTTGGACGTGCGACGACAAAGCCGTCAGATAATCCGAGCGCTCGGCGACCTTGAACAAAGTTTGTGCACTCAATTCGCCGTGATCGGGATGTTGCCACCGGGCCAGCGCTTCGACACCGATCACGCGGCCGCTCGCGACCGACAATTGCGGCTGGAACAATATTTCGATTTCGTCGCGGTCGAGCGCGCGGCGCAAGTCGGCCTGAAGACCGACATCGAACAGCGCAGCGCCTTCGTCGGCGGTGCTCAGGCTGCGCACTGGCGACCCTTCCGACGATCTTGCTTCGGCCAGTGCAGCGCTGGCCCGGCGGAACAAGGTCGTTGCGTCATCGGTAATTTCGCTTTCGACAATACCGATCCGGCAGCCCAACGATACCATATGACCGTTGGCTACGAAGGGTCGCTCAACGCGTTCGACGATCCGGTTGGCCAACATCTCGCGACCGGTGTCGTCGAGGCCATCCATGGTCACGATAAATTCGGTGCCGCCCATCCGCGCCATGAAACCACGATCACCGCCAAGTTCGACGACAAGCGGCTCGATCCGTTCGGCGACTGATTCGAGCAGCACGTCACCGGTCTCGCGCCCGAATGCCGTGTTTATCATGTCGAACCGTGTAAACGCGATCAGCAACAGTCCGAGCGGTGCCCGATCGCTCGCCAGCCGTGCGGCAATCCGTTCGCGTGCGCCAAGTTCGGTTTCGACAGCGAACGACCGATCGCGCAGCACTCGCCGCTCTGGTCGGCCGCGCAATCGCTCGACATGACGGTCGGCCAGGCGAACGGCGCGCGTGAAATCAACGTCGACGAAGGGATCGGGCAGATAATGTGTCGCGCCGCCGGCAATCATCCGATCGAGCGCGATGTGCGTCGGTGCGGCAATCAGCAAGGTCGCCGCGCGTTGTAATGTCGCCGCCCCCGTCAGCGCATCGAGTCCGACAAGATGATCAGAACCAAGCTCAATGATGCACAAAGTCGCCCCGCTGGTGACAAATCGGGCGGCTGCGTCGCTGCTGCCGTCGGACATGATTACGGAGCGCCCCATGGCTTCGATCATTGTCGTCAATTCGTCCCGACGCACGCTCGCGACAAGGAAGACTGGCGGTCTGTCCGGCACCGACGAAAAAGCCGTGAGTCGCGTCAAGCATCCACCCCGTTTGCATTGTGCTAGCGTGCGGGCTCGGGTCCGCCAACTGGGGAATTGCTGAAAGCGCGACTTGGGTCTAGCGGAAAGATGATGGTTCACGAAGCCCCTTCATCCGGCGCGACTGCCGATCGCACGATGCGCGACGGTTTTGGTCGCCGTATCGATTACGTCCGCCTGTCGTTGACCGATCGCTGCGACATGCGCTGTCGGTATTGCATGGCCGAGGACATGATCTTCCTCGCGCGGAGCGAGGTGTTGTCACTCGAAGAAATAGTCGAACTTGCGCATCGTTTCGTTGCGCGCGGCGTGCGCCGCATTCGACTGACGGGGGGAGAGCCGCTGGCACGTCGCGGTGCTTTACAGGTTGCGGCTGGCATCGGGCGCCTGGTCGGTTGCGGCCTCGACGAATTGACGATGACGACGAACGGCGCGCGGCTGGCCGAATTTGCCGAGCCGTTGCACGACGCTGGTATCCGGCGAATGAATGTCAGCCTCGACACGCGCGACCCCGATCGATTTGCATATATTACTCGCCACGGTAATCTCGATCGCGTTCTTGCCGGCATTGCGGCGGCGAAATCGGCCGGATTGCAAATCAAGATCAATATGGTCGCGCTCAAGGGTCTGAACGACGATGAGATCGAGCCTATGCTGCGGTGGTGCGCTGATCAGGGGTTTGCCTTGTCGCTCATCGAAACCATGCCGCTCGGCCAGATCGACGATGACCGCACGGACCGGTTTCTTCCGCTGACGGCAGTTCAGGACAGGCTCGCAGCACGATATACTCTGGTTCCCGGTGACCAGAAAACGGGTGGTCCGGCTCGATATTGGTCGGTTCCCGATATCGGCGCAACGATCGGTTTCATTTCACCGCTGACGCAAAATTTTTGCGATAACTGCAATCGCATCCGAGTTTCTGCGTCGGGTCAGTTGTACATGTGTCTTGGTCATGAAGACAAAGTCGATCTTCGTGCCGCACTTCGATCAGGCGACGATGCTGCGATCGACAATGCCATCGACATCGCCCTTCGTCTGAAACCGCGCCGCCACGATTTTGACCTGAGCGTGCCGGCGACAGTCCGTCATATGAGCGTGACGGGCGGATGAGTGTTGCCGAACCGAAACGTGCGTTACTCGTATCGCCGACCGCGATGGCCGAAGACGCGGCAAAGTCGCTGAAAGACCGGCGCGACTGGGTCGCATTAAAGGACGCCGACATGGTGGTGGCGCTCGGCGGCGACGGATTTATGCTCCAAACGCTTCATGCCATGCTCGAAGGGCACCGCATTTTGCCGGTATTCGGCATGAATCTCGGCACGGTTGGCTTTCTGATGAATGAATGGCGAGCGAAGGGGCTCGATCAGCGGATTGAGACGGCCAAGCTGTTCACGGTGACGCCTTTGCATATGGAAGCAGAGACGATCGAGGGCGAACGCATCACTCTGCCCGCGATCAATGAAGTGTCTTTGTTGCGCGAAACACGCCAGACCGCCAAGTTCGAAGTGACCGTAAACGACCGCGTCGTCATCAGCGAACTGGTGTGCGACGGTGTCCTTGTGGCAACACCCGCCGGGTCGACCGCGTATAACTTATCAGCCCATGGCCCGATCCTGCCGCTGGGCTCGGCGCTCCTCGCATTGACTCCGATCAGTCCGTTTCGGCCACGGCGCTGGCGTGGTGCGATTCTGCCCGAAACAGCGACGGTAAAGTTTCGCGTGCTCGATCCGGTGAAGCGACCGGTCTCCGCCGTGGCCGACCAGCGTGAGGTTCGCGACGTCGCCATCGTCACGGTCTCGATCGACCGCACGAAAATGCTCAAATTGCTGTTCGATCCGGAACATGCGCTCGACGATCGCATCGCGATGGAACAATTTATCGTCTGACGACCTGCCAGAGCTTGCGTTGTCCGCAAAGCGAATGCTACGGCCCGCGCTCGCCAGAGTTCCCCGGTAGCTCAGCGGTAGAGCGTTCGACTGTTAATCGAATGGTCGCCTGTTCGAATCAGGCCCGGGGAGCCATTTTTCCAGACGGTGTCGATGAATCCGATTTTCACCGCTCTTGGCACCACAATCTTCGAAACGATGTCGGGGCTCGCGCGGCAACTGGGCGCCATCAACCTTGGCCAGGGATTTCCCGACGGCAATGGCCCGCCCGACGTTGTGGAGGTTGCCGCAAAAGCGCTGATCGATGGCCCCAACCAATATCCCCCGATGGCTGGCCTTCCGGATTTGCGGCAAGCAGTTGCGGCGCATTATGCCGCGCATCAAAGGCTCGACCTGTCACCCGATGAAGTGACCGTGACGTCGGGTGCTACCGAAGCACTTGCGGCCGCCATTTTTGCACTCGTGTCGCCCGGCGACGAAGTGGTGATGTTTGCGCCGATGTTCGATGCCTATTTACCGCTGGTCCATCGTGCGGGCGGCGTCGCGCGTTTTGTCCGCCTCGAACCGCCCGAATGGAAAATCACTGCCGAGGCGTTGGCCGCTGCCGGGTCACGCAAAACACGGCTTGTTATCGTCAATAGTCCACTGAACCCGACTGGGTCGATGCTCAGTCGGGCCGAACTCACACTCGTTGCCGATTTTTGCGTCGCGCACGACGCGATTGCGATCTGCGATGAAGTTTGGGAGCATGTTGTTTTCGACGGTGAGGAGCATATCCCGCTCATGACGCTGCCGGGCATGCGAAATCGCACTGTCAAAATCGGGTCAGCAGGCAAAATCTTTTCACTAACCGGGTGGAAAGTCGGATGGATGTGCGCGGCACCACCGATAACGGCGGTTCTTGCCAAAGCGCATCAATTCCTGACGTTCACGACACCGCCAAATCTTCAGGCGGCGGCAGCTTATGGATTGGGCAAAAACATCGGCTATTTCAGTAGCATGCAAACTGATTTTGCCGCAGCGCGAGACCACCTCGCTTCCGGACTATCTGCCCTTGGCTATGCTGTCCTGCCGAGCAAAGCGACTTATTTTCTGTCAATCGACCTGCGTGCGTCGGGCGTGTCACAAACCGACACTGAATTTTGCGACATGCTGGTGCGCAATCACGGTGTTGCGACCATTCCCGTCTCGGCATTCTATCCGCAGGATCCGGTAACCAGCATCGTCCGGCTTTGCTTTGCCAAGGATTATGCGACGCTCAACTCGGCGCTCGACAGGATGCCGCGTTCGGTGATGTAGGCAGTCACGAGCCGCGCCGGCGTTATGTCGAAAGCGGGATTATGCGCTGGCGATTGCATGATCCGCATATCTCCGGTTTCGCCTGCGACGTGCGTGACTTCGAAGTCACTGCGCTCCTCGATGACAATATCGGCACCTGTCGCCGTGCCGGCGTCGAAAGTCGTATAGGGCAGCGCGACGTAGAACGGCACGGCATTGTCATGTGCGGCCAATGCTTTCAAATATGTGCCGATCTTGTTGCAGACATCGCCATTGGCCGCGACCCGGTCGGTACCAACGATCACGGCATCGACCTGCCGGCGCATCATCAGATGACCACCGGCATTGTCGACGATGACGTGATGCGGCACGCCGTGCTCGCTCAGTTCGAACGCAGTCAGCAACGCGCCCTGATTGCGCGGACGGGTTTCGTCGACCCAGACATGGACAGGAATGCCGGTGTCATGCGCGAAGTAAATCGGTGCCGTCGCCGTGCCGTAATCGACCGTTGCCAGCCAGCCGGCATTACAGTGTGTCAGTATGTTCAGCGGACGATCGGGATGTTTTGCGTGAAGCGTTCGAAACAGGCTCAGCCCGTGGCTGCCGATTGCTCGGCAGAGCCCGACATCCTCGTCACAAATCGCATCGGCCCGCGCGAACGCCGCGTCGGCGCGTTCGCTGTCGGGCATACGGAGAACAGCATCACGAACCTGAGCAAGTGCCCATTGCAAATTGACTGCAGTCGGTCGCGTTGCCAGCAACATGGCATGCGCCGAAGTCAACGAAGCATCGGAGGCATCATCGGCCAGCGCCATTGCCAGCCCATAAGCGCCCGTCATTGCCAGCAGCGGTGCACCGCGAGTCCACATTTCGCGGATCGCCACCGCTGCTGCTTCGGCCGTTCGCAGCTCGACCCATTCGACGACCCACGGCAGACGCCGCTGATCGAGAATACGCACGCCGCGTCGGTCATCGGTCCGCATGATCGATCGCGTGCGAACACCACCCAGCTTCACGGCAGCACCTCGTCAAAGGTCGAAACGTCGCCAGTGCCGCCCGACCGATCGATCAGAAGCGCGGCCATACCCGCACCGCGTGCCGCGAAAACTTCGGCAGGCGTATCGGACAAAAAGAGAATGTCAGCCGGTGTTTCCCCGATTGCGTCAGCGATTTTCGTATATGCGGCGGGTTCGCGCTTTGACCCTGTCGTCGTGTCGAAATATCCCGAGAAAACCGGCGTCAAATCACCTTCGATACTGTGTCCGAAAATCAATTTTTGCGCAGCGACCGACCCGGAGGAAAATACATAGAGCGCCATTCCCGCGCGATGCCATCGCCGCAACCCCGCCGCCGCGTCGGGATAAACATGGCCATGCAATGCCCCGTCGGCATAGCCTTCGGCCCAGATCAGCCCCTGCAATGTTTTGAGCGCAGTCCCTTTGGCATCGACGTCCATCCAGCCAAGCAGCGTCGCGACCGGATCGTCGCCGGGGATGTCGGCAACAAGGCCGGGATATTCAGCGACATATCGAGCCATTCGCGACCGTGCATAGGGAAACAGCGTCTCGGTCACGAAAGCGATGCTCGAAGTCGTTCCTTCGATGTCGGTCAGGACTGCGCGGATCGGCATTCAGGTGGGTTCGTGCCGAGCGAACCGGTCTGAAATATCGTCGCCCGTGAATGCCGCGACCCAACCATCGGGATTTACGAACAACCGGATTGCCGTGAACCGCGGTGCAGAACCCATGTCGAACCAGTGGTTCATGCCGGCGGGAACCGACATCAGGTCGCCTTTCGTACACAGCACGTCGAACACTTGCCCCCCATGGTGCAATGTGAACAGCCCTTCGCCATCAACGAAGAACCGTACTTCGTTTTCGGCATGTGTGTGCTCGGATAGAAATCTGGTTCGCATCACCATGCGGTCGGGATGATCGGGCGTGACACTGACGATATCGACTGACTGATATCCGCCATCGGCTTTGAGCTTCTCGATTTCAGCAGCATAAGCGCGCAAGATATCGTCGGCACGCGACCAGACTGGCCAGCGTTCGAAGCGCACGCCGATCGGTGCCAGGGTCGCTGCGATTGCATCGCCATCTTCGGTCGTGAAAATTGCCGTCGACGGCTCATCGTCACGGTAAAGTGTCAACCTGCTCATCGGTGACTCCTGAATTGTATTTCGGCAAGCTCAGCGGCGATCAGCCATTCGACCGCCTCGATCACGCGCTCTGCCTCTGCCATATCCTGGCCCCAGCCATAAAGCCCATGGCCGCGGATTAAAAATGCCGGGACATCACCGAGAACCGGTGCAGCGGCATTCCAGATATCGGCCATATCCTGACTGTTATCGACAATCGGGATTGAAGCCGATGTGTCGTGTGTCGTGATGCCGGGCAGGACCTTGAGCATTTCATGCCCGGCAAAGCGCCATTCCTGACGATCGGGAAACGCGCGAGTCAGCGCCACAGCGTGCGGCGAGTGGCTATGCAACACAGCGCCGACTGCTGGAAACATTGCGTAAACCGCGACATGCAGCGCAGTTTCCGCCGAAGGTCGCTTGCCGTCGAGCGAGATGCCGCGCGGATCGACGCGCATGACATCATCTGGCGTCAATCGTCCCTTATGCTTGCCGGAAACAGTGACGGCGAAGCTGCCGTCATCCAGCCGGCACGAGTAATTCCCCGCCGTTGCGGGCGCGAAGCCTTTGCTGTCCAGCCAGCGTCCCGTCGCGACGATCGCGCGTGCAGCGTCCCAAAAAGCAGTGCTCGTCATCGCGCGGGGATTGCCGTGTCTTGCGGCTTTGCGCTAGCCCCTTTGCCATGCTCCGCGTTTTTCACCCATCAACGCCGTCGGGAACGGTGATCGATCCCGGCGTGACAGGCGTCATCGCAGACGACGCCGTCTGGATTGATCTGTTCAATCCGTCGCACGCCGAAGAAAGTCTCGTCGAGTCAGCAATCGGGCTTAGCGTGCCGACGCGCGACGAAATGGCCGAGATCGAACAATCGAGCCGCCTGTACGAAGAAAACGGCGCGATTTACATAACCGCGACAGTGCTTGCCGGACTTGATGAAAAAAATCCGATTTCGACTCCGGTGACGTTCGTCCTCACGACAAAGCATCTTGTAACGGTGCGTTATGCCGACCCCAAGCCGATCCGCCTTTTTGCCGAAGCGATGGCGCGAAACCCGGAGCTGCTGGGAACGTCAATGGAGACGCTCGTCAAATTGCTCGATGCGATCGTCGATCGGCTGGCCGACGCGATCGAAGTCGTCGGGAACGAGGCCGAACAGATTTCGAAGCGTATTTTCCGCAGATCGCCCGACGAACGCAGCCGGCGGATTCCGTCGATCAAACTCGAAGCTCTCTTGATGCGTATCGGCAATTGTCAGGATTTGCTTGCGAAAGCGCGTGAAACCGCGGGCAGCACGGCGCGCCTGCTCAGTTTTGTCGCAGCCTGTTCGCATTTCCGCGGCAACAGCGAACAGCGCGATCATATTCGCAGTCTAAGTGAGGATATCGACTCGCTCACCGACCATTCGGGTTTCCTTGCAAACAACATCACGTTTCTGCTCGACGCTTCGCTCGGCCTGATTAGCATCGAACAAAATGCCATCCTGAAGATTTTCTCGGTCGCATCGGTCATCCTGCTGCCGCCGACGCTCGTCGGGGCGATTTATGGGATGAATTTCGAACATATGCCTGAATTGAAATGGATTTTGGGTTATCCGCTTGCGCTGTTCGTCATGCTGCTGTCGGCGGTATTACCCTATGTCTATTTCAGGCGGCGCGGGTGGCTTTAATCGGTCGCGAAAATTGCAGCACGCCATCGTCAACTCGGCCAAGCTTTAGCGAAGCATAATCGCGCGCGTAATTATGGTGCACTTTCCACGGATGCCGTGTGCCCTGTTTCGGAACGCTGCCCTGAGCACGATCGAGATACCCCGACGAAAGGCCGAAGAAATTGCCGTCCGACGGTTCGGTCGGGTCGAGTTTCGGCACTGCGACTGCAAGTCCGCGTGCATCCATGTAAGTCAAAATCCGACATGCGTGGACCGAGCTGAGGTCCGCTTTCAGCGTCCATGACGCATTGTTGTATCCGATGACATAACTCAGATTCGGAACGTCACCAATCATCATGCCCTTGTAAATCATGGTTTTCGGTAACTCGACCTTGGCGCCGTCAAGGAACAGCGCGGCGCCTCCCATCAGCTGCATTTCAAGTCCGGTTGCCGTTACGACGACGTCGGCGTCGATGCGTGCACCGGACCGCAACCGGATTCCGTCACGGTCGAATGTGTCGATGTGGTCGGTCACAACCGACACCTTCCCCGATTTGATCGCGTCAAACAGGTCGGCATCGGGAACCGCGCAAACGCGCTGATCCCAGACATTGTAGCGCGGCGTGAAATGCTTTTCGACATCATAATCGGGGCCCAACGCATCGCGCACCATCCCGATTAGTCGCTTTTTCGCCGGTGCCGGATTTCGTCGAACCAGTTTGAACATCACCATGCTGACGATGACGTTTTTCAGCCTGACAAGCCGATACGCCAGCGCCTTTGGGAAAACGCGGCGCAATCGTTCGGCAATCCTGTCTTTCGATGGCGCCGAAACGACGTACGTCGGCGACCGCTGCAGCATGGTCACATGCCCTGCCGTTTCGGCCATCGCCGGGACCAGCGTCATGGCCGTCGCGCCGCTGCCGATCACCACAATTTTTTTGGTCCGGTAATCCAGATCTTCGGGCCATTGCTGTGGATGGACGACCGTGCCGCCGAACGCCGAAATCCCTGGAAAATCGGGCGTATAACCTGCCTCGTAACGGTAATAACCGCTGCACATCATAACCCAGTTTGCAGACATTCGCGCGCCACTCGACAAGGTCAGCGTCCATCGCGCATCAGTGCTCGACCAGTCTGCACTGACTACTTTGTGACCATAACGTATATGACGGTCGATCCCGTTTTCCTGTGCGGCTTCAACAATGTAGCTGCGTATCGAGGGTCCGTCGGTGATCGATTTTTCACCCAGCCATGGTTTGAAATTATAACCCAGCGTGAACATGTCGCTGTCCGACCGGATGCCAGGATAGCGAAACAGGTCCCAAGTTCCGCCGATCGCTTCGCGACCCTCAAGGATTGCGTAACTTTTCGACGGGCACCGGGTTTGCAAATGCCGGGCAGCACCAATGCCCGACAAGCCGGCACCGACAATAATCACGTCGAGATGTTCCATGACGTGCGTTGTCCGCGCGATTGACGTTTACGTCAAGTGCCGAAGGTCTGCCACAACAACCGGATCGCCACGTAGAGGCTCAGGATGGCAGTCAACCGCCGCAACCAGATTGCCGGCACAAAAGCGATACCGGCACGGCTGCCGATCTGACCACCGATCAGGACCGCGAGAGCCAGCGGCCAATAGGCGATAACCGGTTCCAATGCAGCGATCCCGCCGGTCGCGAATTTACTGAATTGACCGATCAATCCTGCAACGGAGTTCGCCAGGATGAAGACCGACGCGCTCGCCGCCACACGCTTCGTCTTATCCCACCCGATGAGGTGGAGCACGGGCGCCAGAAATATCCCCCCGCCGATCCCGACAATCCCCGCGAGTAAGCCCAGCGGCGCGGCAATTGCAGGGCCGAGTATGGCAAAACGCGTTGCTTTCGCAACGGTCTCACGGGGCTCGCGCTGGACAAGCAACAACACACCCGCTGTGAGCAAAGACCCAGCAAGCAATGCGACGAACATCGGCTTCGAGACGGGCAGCGCACCCCCAATCAGCGCGGCCGGCACCGACACTGCCAGCAGCGGCCACAAGCGTCGCCACGGCACCAGACCGGCTTTTGCAAAACGGATGCTGCCTCCGGTTGCCACGATCAGGTTGCACGTCAGCGCAATGATCGGAAAGATCTTGTCATCGACCCTGGCGAGCACGAGCAACGCATTATACGTTGATCCACCCGCGAAACCGACGCTGGCATAAAGCAGCGCCGTCGCAAAAAAGCCCGCGACGAGTGCGACCATCGCGCTAGGCGATCGTGCCGTGGCAATGTTTGTATTTTAGTCCCGAGCCACACGGACATGGGGCATTCCGGCTGACGACACCGACCCAGTCAGCGGGGTCTTCGCCAATCATATCCTGTGGGTCCGGCTGTACGATCTGCAATGGCGGCAGTCGCGTCGTGATTAATCCCATGCTGTTGCCGTCATTGCCATAACTGTCATCATCACCCGTAAGCGGATCGATGTGCGTGGTGAAAATGTCGGGCATTTGCGGAAGTTCATTCAGTGGTTGCTGCATGAACTGTGCATGTGCCAGCACTTTGGTGACGTCTTCGCGAATCAGCGTCAGCATGCGTTCGAACAGTGCGAACGCTTCTTGCTTATATTCATTGATCGGCGTCTTTTGCGCATAAGCGCGCAAATGGATGACCTGACGCAAGGCGTCGAGCGTCGACAAATGCTCTTTCCAGTGATGATCCAGATTTTGGAGCATGACGCTTTTCTCGACCTGCGCCCACGCGCCGTCGGGTAACCCGGCTGCTTTGGCTTCGATCGCGGTATCGGCCGCGGCGCGGATCCGGTTTTCGATGTCTTCGGGCTCGATCCCCTCTTCACGCATCCACTCCGACACTGGCAGTTCAAGCCCGAGAATGTCGCGAGCACGCTCGGTCAGCCCGTCCTTGTCCCACTGTTCGGGATAGCTGCCGACCGGACAGGCTTCGCCGACCAGGTGATTGACCGTTTCCGCACGCATGTCGACCACGACGTCATTGACGGTGTCGGCATCCATGATGTCGCTACGCTGCTCATAGATGACTTTGCGCTGGTCGTTCATGACATCATCATATTCGACAACCTGCTTGCGGATGTCGTAGTTGCGCGCTTCGACTTTTTTCTGCGCAGTCTCGATCGCTTTCGACAGCCATTTCGAGCCGATCGCTTCGCCGTCATCGAGACTGTTTTTCATCATCCGCGCAAACATCGTGTTGTCGCCAAAAATGCGCAGCAGATCGTCATCGAGGCTCAGATAGAAACGTGACAGGCCGGGATCACCCTGTCGCCCGGTGCGCCCGCGCAATTGATTGTCGATGCGGCGACTTTCATGCCGCTCGGTGCCCAGCACATAAAGACCGCCTGCCGCAAGCACTTCGGCTTTTTCCGCTGCGATTTCGGCCTTGATGCGCGCTACGTCGTCGTCAGTCGCACCGCCGGGCAATTCGTCCGAAATCCGGAACTCGAGGTTTCCGCCCAGCTGGATATCGGTCCCGCGACCCGCCATATTCGTCGCAATCGTAACGCGGCTCTTCCGGCCCGCCTGAGACACAATATGCGCTTCCTGTTCATGGAAACGCGCGTTGAGCACCGAATGTTCGACGCCCTCTGCGGTCAGATACTCGCTTAGCAACTCGGACTTTTCGATCGACACCGTCCCCACCAGAACCGGCTGACCCTTCTCGGCTTTCTCGCGCACCGACTTGGCAATCGCGCCGAACTTATCTTGCGTATTCTTGTAAAACTCGTCCTGCTCATCGACGCGCAGCACCGGCACGTTCGTCGGGATCGACACGACATTCATTTTGTAAATGTCAAAGAATTCGGATGCCTCCGTTGCGGCGGTTCCGGTCATCCCGCCGAGCTTTGGATACATGCGGAAATAATTCTGGAAGGTGATCGACGCCATCGTCTGGTTTTCGGGCTCGATCTCGACGCCTTCCTTGGCCTCGACTGCCTGGTGCAAACCATCGGACCAGCGCCGCCCGTCCATCATGCGGCCCGTAAATTCGTCGATGATGACAACCTTGCCGTCCTTGACGATATAATCGGTGTCGCGCTTGAACATCACGTTCGCGCGCAGTGCCTGGTTGAGGTGATGAACGACCTGCGTATTTTCAAAATCATATAGGTTCGCGCCTTCGAGCAGCCCTGCCTTCTCCAGCATGCGCTCGACCTTTTCAGTGCCGTCTTCGGTCAGGATGATCGTCTTCTGCTTCTCATCCATTTCATAATCGAACGGCACCAGTTCCTTCACGACCGCGTGTACGAGTTTGTAGAGTTCGGACTTGTCGTCGGTCGGGCCCGAAATGATCAGCGGCGTCCGCGCTTCATCGATCAGGATCGAATCCACTTCATCGACGATCGCGAAGTTAAACGGACGCTGCACCATCTGCCCGCGCTCATATTTCATATTGTCGCGCAGGTAGTCGAAACCGAATTCGTTGTTCGTGCCATATGTGATGTCGGCGACGTAGGCTGCGCGGCGTTCCTCGTCCGTGATATTCGGCACGATCACGCCGACGCTCAACCCCAGAAACTTGTAAACTTGCCCCATCCAGTCGGCATCGCGCCGCGCCAAATAGTCGTTGACGGTGACGACATGCACGCCCGTCCCCGGCAGGGCATTTAGATAGCACGCCAGCGTCGCGACCAGCGTCTTGCCTTCGCCCGTGCGCATTTCGGCGATCTCACCGCGGTGGAGCACGATCCCGCCGATCATCTGCACATCATAATGCCGCTGGCCGAGCACGCGGACCGCGGCCTCGCGCACTGTGGCGAAGGCTTCGGGAATGAGCGCGTCGAGCTTTTCGCCCTCCTCGAGCCGCGCGCGGAACAGCACCGTCTGGTTCGCAAGTTCCGCATCGGTCATTGCCGACACAGTGCTTTCGAAACCATTGATTTTGCTGACCAAGCCACCGAGCGACTTGACGTAACGATCGTTCGACGATCCGAAAATAGCCTTGGCAATACCGCCGAGCATAAGGAATTCCTGTATTTTGAATTGGTAGATTTATGGTGCACTGTGTTCCTGCGAAAGCAGGGGCCCTGCTTAGCGAGTGCAGCTATCGCAGAACAAAGCTCCTGCCTCCGCAGGAGCACAGCGGCTCGCTAAACGCGCAAACGCCCAGCATAAAGCGGCACAGCAAGGACAACCGTCGCCCCGGCGGAGGCCGGGGCCGCTGCGAGATTACGCACCGACGGCATCACAAAAACCGGCCGCATCCCCGAAGCCACCACCGCAGCCCGCGCCGCATGGCGCTCGACCAGCGACGAAACCTGCGCCGCCGAAACCCCCGCCGCCCTCGAAGGGCTAACCCCCGCGGCAAACGCCGACAGGAGCGCGGAAAGGAGGAGGATCAGACGCATCACTTACGTCTATAATGAAGGAGTGTTGAAAGGTCTACAAGGGCACAAATCAAAGGCAAGTGGACTTCGCTCGCAGCTGCGACGCCCGCCAAGCTATTTTCCGGCGGAAGTGGCGACATCTCTGCTCAATAGTATTTGGCGATATATATATTCCCTAGTGACAGTACGTCCTTTAGCATCTGTAGGGACCATAAAGGTCGGAATGGTTGCGCAGAGTTTTTCACCGTCCACTTGCGGAGGTGGTATTCCCTCCAAACGACAGTCCAGCCGTTTCCCATCAGGGCCAATTTTGTAAATTACTGAATAGTCATGATTTGTTGGCAACGGAACAATGGGCATCCGCCATGTGATCCGCTGAACGCGGCGCTCGGCAATCGGTTTTCGGTTTTTGTCGAGTGCGGGCTGGAAAGTGAATCTGGACCGTATGAGTTCACACGAACGACTGTCCAACGCATCATTCCCCGAAGAACCCGCGACGCCACACAAAGAAACAATTCCATTCGGCCCAATGACGAATTCTGCAACGACCGTGCCGCTCGCGTTAGCAGCAATAGCTTCTTCTGGGTAGTCGCTATCGATTATATAACCATCGATCATCTTGGCTTTCGTTTTAACATCTTTGTTAAAGATATTTGCGTCTGCTTCATCAATGCTATCGGCAGCGTGCGCAAAATTATTGGATAGCAAAATCGGCAGAACGGCGATTGCAAAGCAGAACTTCCTCATGCTCAAAAGACTAGCGCCAGCGTTAGAGTTTAGGCAAGCGCATTCAATGACAACCTCCCCCCTCGCCACACCCTTCCCGAGCCTCGCCGCCATTCCCGGCGTCACGCCGCGCATTGCCCGGGCGGGCTACAAAGACTGGGGCCGCTGCGACCTGACGTTCATCGAACTCGCGCCCGGCACGGGCGTTGCGGGCGTCACGACAAACAGCAAATGCCCATCCCCCGAAGTCGAGTGGTGCCGCGCCGCATTGACACTCGGCCACGCCCGCGCGCTCGTCGTCAATGCGGGCAATGCCAATGCGTTTACCGGCCAGCGGGGCCGCGAAGCCGTCGAAGCCATCGCTGCGAGCGTCGCCAATCATTTGTCGTGCCAGCCCTCGGATGTGTTCGTCGCCTCGACCGGCGTCATCGGCGTGCCGCTGCCCATCGACAAGGCCGAGGCGGGGCTGACCGCCGCTTTCGCCGCCGCGCCCTGCTCATGGGAGAACGCGACCAACACCATCGGCACCACCGACACCTTCCCCAAAGCCGCGCAGACCCAGGCCATCGTTGGCGGCAAGACCGTCACGCTCGTCGGCATCATCAAGGGCAGCGGGATGATTGCACCCGACATGGCGACGATGCTCGGCTTCATCTTCACCGACGCCGCCGTTGCGCCCGCGTTTCTCCAAACAATGCTGTCCGCCGCCAACGCAGACACTTTCAACTGCATCACGGTCGACAGTGATACGTCGACCAGCGATATTGTGCTCGCCTTCGCCACCGGCCAAGAAAACCCGCTGACCAGCTATGAAGACCCCGGCGCCGACGCGTTTCAGGCCGCGCTGACCGATCTCTGCCGCCAGCTCGCCCACCTCGTCGTCCGCGACGGCGAAGGCGCGACCAAGTTTATTACTGTGGCGGTGACGGGCGCGGAAACGGACAAAAGCGCGCACCGCATCGCAATGAGCATCGCCAACTCTCCCCTCGTCAAAACCGCCATCGC
>JANLWD010000011.1:0-2270 GCA_031364345.1 Sphingomonas sp. | reverse complement strand
TGCCAGTCGAGCAATTTCGTTGCGTCGCGTGACAAATCGAGCGCCCGGTCGATACTCGCGATCAGTTCGGCGCATGCCACCGGTTTTTCGATGAAATCGATGGCGCCGACCTTCATCGCCTCGACTGCCATTGGCACGTCGCTGCTCCCGGTAATCATGATCGCGGGCAGATGGTGTCCGGCACTTTTCAATTGCCGCAGCAATTCGATGCCATCGATGCCGGGAAGATAGGCGTCGATCAGCAGACACGCCGCGCCGCCAGGATGATAAGCCGCAAGGAAGGCCTCGCAATCACCAAAATCCTCTACGTGACGGCCGTCGGCTTCGAGCAATTCGCGTAACGCGTCGCGGACAATACTGTCATCGTCGACGATATAGATTGTTGCGTCGTCGCTGCTTCGCTTTGGCGCGAGCAGTCGCTGAATCGTCTGCGTCAGGGCATCAAGTTTGACTGGCTTGTTCAATTGAACGCACTTTTGCGCAGCGACATCGCGCATTGTTGCCGTCGAAATGTCACCCGTGAGAATGATAACGGGAATGTCGCGCCCCGCCGCCTCACGGACGTTGTGTGTGAGCTGCATGCCATTCATGCCGCCGGGCAGGTTATAATCGATCAAGATAAGATCAGGCCGCAGCGACTTCGACGTGATGAGGTCCAAAGCTGCCTTTCCATCGCGCGCCGTTGCCGTGCGATGACCGTCGCCCGTCAAAAGCTGGTCGAGGAGGTCGCGCAGTTCGGGATCATCATCCACGATAAGGATGGTTCCGGTTAAAGGCGACGGGCGATCATCCGCCGCCGGATCGGCCTTCTTTAATTCGGACTTGGCAATTTTCGATCTGGACTTTGGCAATGCCACTTCGATTGAAAAGACCGACCCTCGGCTGGGCAGCGAGCGAACGCCGACACGATGCCCGAGCAGATTACCCAGACGCTGAACGATCGACAGGCCGAGACCGAGTCCCAGGCTGCGTTCCCGCGCTGCATTGTCGATCTGGTGATATTCTTCGAAGATCGCGTCAAGTTCGCCTGCCGCGATGCCCACGCCGGTGTCCCAGACCTCAATCCGCAAGACGTCGCCATGCTGGCGGCAGCCTACCAAAATCTTGCCGCGCTTGGTATATTTCAGCGCATTTGAAATCAGGTTTCGCAGCATCTGTTCGATCATCGCCGGATCACTGTGAATGACCCGGTTGCTGTGAACTGCGATGAGCTCCAGCTTCTGGGCGTGCGCCTGATCAACGAATTCCCGCCGCACGCGCTCGATCAGATCGCCGACCACAAAATCGACGGGCTCGGCGCGGACGACACCAGCTTCTATCTGGTTGATGTCGAGCATCGTGTTGAGCATCCCCGACATTGTCACCAGGGTCTGATCGAGCCGACCGATCAGCGACCGTGCGCGCTCGCCCTCCGCCGCCTTGGCAAGCAGGCCAGTCAGCAACGCGAGCGACTGCAACGGCTGGCGCAAATCATGGCTTGCCGCAGCGAGGAACCGCGATTTTGCAAGGTTCGCTTGCTCGGCTTCACGCTTGGCAACTTGCAAGGCTTGCCTAGAGTTTTTCTTCTCAGTAATATTTGTAAAGGTGATAACGACGCCTTCGACGCCACCGGCGTCGGTCCGGTAAGGGAGTATGTGGCGCATAAACCAAGTGCCACCCGGCACCTCAACTTCACAGTCGTGCGCCTGCCCGTCGTTTAGCACCGCGCGTGAATCATCGGCGAGCTTTGGATCGGCGAACAGTGCCCGGAGGTCCGATAGCGGGCGACCGATATCGCTGGGGATCAGGCTGAACAGTGCTTTGGTCGCAGGTGTGAAGAACCTGATTTTCAGGTCAGTATCAAGAAACAGCGTCGCAACATCAGTGCTATAAAGGACATTTTGCAAATCGTTCGACGTTGTCCGCTGCCGTTCGAGCGTTTCCTGAAGCTGACCGTTCAGCGCGGTCAGCTCCTCATTGAGCGATTGTAACTCCTCTTTGGATGTCAGCAATTCCTCGTTCGCGGACTGATATTCCTCGTTGACCGACAGCGCTTCTTCATTGACCGCGCGGTGCTCCTCGCCTGACATTTCGAGATCGTGGATTGCCGCCGACAAGTCGGTGCGTGTGACGTCTAGTTCATGTTCGAGGTCGGCAATGCGCGAGCTGTGACTGCCGGAAGAATTTGCCACCGATTTCTGCTGGTGGCCCTGCCGGTCGATAAATCCGACCAGAAGCAATTCTTCGCCATCATGCATCACCGAGCGGATATCTATGTCGAACGAAACCGC
>JANLWD010000249.1:0-1790 GCA_031364345.1 Sphingomonas sp. | reverse complement strand
CCGGACGGTCCCCAAGCCCCCCGTCTCGCGCCCGGCGCGTTCTGAGCGGGTCCGCTTCTCGCTGTCAGGTAACCGAAAGCGGGCATTCCGCCAACGGCCAAAAGCGGTTGTGCAAATCGAGCGAAAATAGTACTTCAAATGCGTCCCAGATTGGCGAAAGGTCGGCAGTTCGGTCACAGCAAAGTACCAAATGGGCACATTGCTGGGACCACGCCTCAGACCTTGATCTGAAAAGGCGCGGCAATTCAGCGTCTTACGAGGGAAATTCGAGTCTCTCTCGGGCACCATTAAACTCACCGCCGACCTCACGACGTTCACATGTCACCATGTTTCGGTCGTGAGGTCTTGATCTCTGGTCGACAAGCTAAAATGATTTGCGCAGCGTCACGCCATAGGTGCGCGGCTGATTGGGGTAGGCACTGAAACTGCCGGTCTGGATAACAGTCGGGAATGCCGATTGATAATAATTATCCTTCGTCAGGTTACGGACCCAAGCCATCACTTCAAGTTTATTTTCCTCGTCCGTCACACCGATGCTCGCATTGATCGAATTGACTTCGGTCGTTCCGCAATTCGTGCCATCGGGGCATTTTTCCGGAACTTGTTCGGTCAGCTGGAAGCGGCTTACAAAATCATATTCGCCGCGAATATATGCTGACAATCCGTTGCCGAAGTCCTGTGTATAGGTAGCTGACGTGCTGACGCTCCACTTACTGATCCCGGCAGGCCGATCGCCGGTCAAGTCACGGAAGGTCGGGATCCGGCCAGTTGCCGGGTTGATCGGACAACGAACCGTATCATAATTCACGCACGGCGCATTTTTGAACGAGTCATATTTCGGGTCGAGATATGTTGCGGAAAGCGTCAGAGCGAGCGGCGCGACGGGTTTGAATGCCGCATCAAATTCGAATCCTTTGACCGACTGTTTGCCCGCGTTGACCAGTGCAAAGCCGAGGCCGTTGAACTGGTTCGACTGAAAGCCATCGATTGATTGCTGGAAAATCGCGAGGTTGGCATAGCCACCCCGGAACTTTGTTTTGATACCGGCTTCATAGACGGTCACGTCCTCCGGGTTGACCGATCGGCCCACACCATTGTTCGGTGGACGGCTGTCGGACGACAGATTGAACGCGCCACCTTTCCAACCCTTCGAATAGCTGACGTAAACATTAAAGATGTCAAAATCATAGGCGATGCGCGCTGCATAAACGATCTTGTCATCCTTGCGAATTCCGGTCTCGTTCACGTTGGGAAAATTGACCGGCGCGTGATTGGCGGTGTCACCGTAGAAGAATTGCGCACTGTTAAGTCCGAACGGATTTACTCCCGCAGGAGAAGCAGGACACGGAGCGCTGCCCGGACCCGGAAGCGAAGCTCCCAACCCCGCACCGAAAAGATTTACCGGAATTACGCCGCCATTGGATGCCGGATTATATCCTTTTTGTAGCAGACACCCTGATATGCTTGCGGGAAGTGCCCCGAATGGCAGTAGCCCGAGGCGCGGGACGTTATTCAGGTTGAGCAGCGAAAAAGCGTCGTCGAGAACGACAGCCGAAACAACTTCCTTTTTATCGTTAAGATAGCCGACGCCGCCTGTGATCGTCAGTCGATCTGTAACCTTGAAATCGGCCTGGCCGAAGATCGAGTAAGACTTATCCTTTTGCCGCCAGTTGTCCGCAATGCCGGTTCCCGCGGCAAAGTAAGTTCGGCCAGGAATGATCGTCGCAAAACCGGGGACGGCATTCGTCGCGGCTTGAAGACTTTCAAGCGCGAAGAGCAGCCCACCCGGC
>JANLWD010000234.1:0-8729 GCA_031364345.1 Sphingomonas sp. | reverse complement strand
GATGACGTTTTCGCGCACGACAAGATCGCCGAGATCGGTCAACAAAGTCTGCATCGCGCGCGCTCCCGGAAGCGTCCCGCGTTCGAGTACGGCAACCGCGATACCCGGCGAAACACCCTCAGCAATCAGCTTTTCGGCAATGGCGCCAGCGGTGGTGACACCCATGTAAACCACGAGTGTGCGGCCGTGCCCGGCCAGCCCCGACCAGTTTTGTTCGGCAAGTCCCTTACATGTGCCGGCAACGAAGCTGACCGCGGACGACCAGTCGCGGTGCGTCAATGGCAGCATCGCTTCGGCAGCGGCTCCCAGTGCGGCCGAGACGCCGGGTATGACTTCGACGGCTATGACCGCTGCACGAACGGCTACGACTACTTCGCCACCGCGACCGAAAACGAACGGATCGCCACCTTTCAAACGCACGACCATCGCGCCAGTTTGTGCATGCGCGATGATCAGCGCGTTGATCCCATCCTGTGGAATCGTGTGACGATCACGTTTTTTGGCGACATTTATGCGCTGTGCCGTGGGGCGGACATGATCGAACACACGATCATCGATCAGGCCGTCGTGAATAACGACATCGGCTTGGCGAAGCGCTGCGACTGCCCTTAGCGTCACAAGGTCGGGGTCGCCCGGCCCTGCACCCACGAGAGTCACGCGGCCGATGGTTTTGTTACAAGCGTTTTGCACCGCCTTTCGATGAAACGAGCACTGTCAAACGACAAGCGAAACTAACTTTGCGGTGGTGAAGCCCAACTATCTCAACTCTCACGCAAGCCGATGCCGATCGACGCGCGCGCCGTTTCCTCTTCGGTCGACACGACGGGATATGCGCAATAGTCAGCCGCGTAAAACGCACTCGGACGATTATTGCCCGACAAGCCGATGCCGCCAAATGGTGCTTTCGACGAAGCACCGTTGGTCGGCTTGTTCCAGTTAACGATGCCCGCGCGCGCATTGGCCCAGAATTGATCGTATAATTGCGGTGTTCCACCGATGAGCGATGCGGCAAGTCCGTAACGTGTATTGTTTGCCTCGACGAGTGCCGCTTCGAAATCGGGAACGCGGACCACCTGCAAAATCGGCCCGAACAGTTCGATATCGGGCCGGTCAGCGGCTTCGGTCATGTCGATTACCGACGGTGACAGGAAGGGGCGAGCCGGCACAAGCCGTTCCATATGCAAAATCGGCACGCCGCCTTTCATGATCAGCGCGAGGAAACTCTCCTCGAGCTGGTCGGCGACATCGTTATCGATGACGCAACCCATGAATGGCGCTGGTGAACTGTGCGGTTCGCTCACGATCAGCCGTTCGGTCAGACGCTTTATTTGGGCAATCAGCGGTTCGTGCATGCCGTCGCGCACGATCAGGCGACGCGCGGCCGTGCATCGCTGCCCTGCAGTCATGAATGCTGACTGGATCACGATAATTGCGGCGGAATAGACGTCCGGCGCGTCCCAGACGATGATCGGATTGTTTCCGCCCATTTCGAGCGCGAGGATTTTACCAGGATTGTCGACAAACTGGCGGTTGATCGCAATACCGGTGCGGGCCGACCCAGTGAACAGGACGCCGTCGACGTCGGGATGTGCCGCGAGTGATTTTCCTTCGGCAACACCGCCGATGACGCAACGAACCGCTCCCGTCGGGACGCCGGCGGCATGGTAACATTCGACCAGCATTTTTCCCGAAGCCGGCGTTTTTTCCGACGGCTTGAACACGACGGTATTGCCGGCGATCAATGCCGGGATGATATGCCCGTTGGGCAAATGCGCCGGAAAATTATACGGGCCCAAAACTGCCATGACGCCGTGTGGTTTGTGACGAAGCGCCTGACGGCTGCGCATGTCACCATCGAGACGTCGCTGCGCCGAGCGCTCGTTGTAGGCGTCTACCGAAATCTCGACCTTGGCAATCACGGCATCGACTTCGGTCCGTGCTTCCCAGAGCGGCTTTCCTGTTTCGCGCGCGATCGTGTCGGCAAATGCGTCGTGTTTGCCACGGACCACGTTGATGAACCGTCGCATCGCTTCGACCCGAACCGCAAGCGGACGCGAAGCCCATTCGGCAAAAGCGCTTCGGGCAATGGCGATTTCTTCTTCGACGTCGCTCGTCGGCCCGCGCCATAATATCGCGCCAGTCGCTGGTTCGGTCGACACGATTTCTGTTGTCATAACGGCTCTTTAGTCGGGGGGACGTCGGTTTGCCAATGCTTGTCCCATATCGCGGATTAGAGTTATTTTCGCGTTAAGCGGAGTCCAGTCGTCATTTTCGGCAATTGACGACCAGATTGCTTCGACGTCCTCGATGAGCATCTGACATGGTTTCTCGTTCGACCAATAGGCGTGCGAAAGATCGACGCGGGGTTGATAACCGTCTAGCGCAGCGCGTAATTCGTCGAACAGCGGATTGGCACAATCGCCCTGTCGAGCCCGTCCACCGGCCCAATCGAAGAAAAAATCGTCGATGGCAACACCACTACGCGCCAAGGTCGACTCGATTGCCTGTAAGACGCGTCGATCGCTGTGGGTGTTGCGCGGCTCGACGCCGAGGCGCCAGATGAACCGATCGATCAACGCGGCGCGATAGGCAGGTGCAAAGGCGGCAATTGATTGTTCGAGCACATCGGTCCCCGTGATCGAAGACAGCGCGACCGCGAGCTGCGCCAGATTCCAGTGGATTGCTTCGGCTTGTCGCCCAAAACGATACAGACCTGCACTGTCGAAATATGCAGCGGTGAAATCACCGTCGAACGTGGGCGCAAATCGCCACGGACCATAATCGAAACTCTCGCCCGAAATGTTGATGTTGTCGCTGTTCAGGACGCCGTGGACGAATCCTGCTGCCATATAGCTCGCAGCGAGATTTGCGGTTCGCTCCGCAACGCGCAACAGGAAATGTTCAGGAGACCCCGCGTCATTGAAATAATGTCTGAGGCAGTAATCAGTCAGTCGGCGCAAATTTTCGGTCTCGCCAAGCGTCGCCAGGCGCTGAAAGCTTCCAATGCGAATGTGGCCATGGCTGAGGCGGACCATAACTGCCGATCGCGTCGGCGACGGCTCGTCACCGCGATGCAGTTGCTCGCCAGTTTCTATGAGCGAGAAGGTGCGCGACGTTGCGACGCCGAGTGCTTCGAGCATTTCGGTTGCAAGGATTTCGCGAACACCGCCTTTCAGCGTGAGCCGGCCATCGCCGAAGCGACTGAACGGCGTCTGGCCCGATCCTTTTGTGCCGAGGTCCATCAACCGACCAGCATCATCGATTGCTTGCGCAAACAGAAATCCGCGCCCGTCCCCGATATCGGGATTGTAAACGCGGAACTGGTGCCCGTGGTAGCGGAGCGCAAGCGGTTGCGGCAGCGACCCTTCCAGCGGTTTGAACCTGCCGAAATGGGCAATCCATTGTCCCTCGGTCAGATCAGCAAGTCCGATTTGCGCCGCTGCACGATCATTTCGCCACCGCAAGATATGTTGGGGAAAGACCGCCCGATCGACGGGATCCGCAAGAAAATCGGCAATCTCGCAAATGGCATCGACTGGGGTGAACGGTTGCGCGTTTGTATGCACGCCGCGATATGGACGGCACGGGTGGAGCGATCAACAGTGTCTTACGTCGATAGCTATTGGTGGTCGAACGATGGACTGCGATTGCATTACCGCGACTACCCGGGGCCCGCCGATCGCCCGCCCATTCTGTGCATGGGCGGACTGACACGAAATGCTCGCGATTTCGAAGGTGTCGCCGAGCGACTGTCGCCCGATTGGCGCGTCATCGCAGTCGACTTTCGTGGTCGTGGCGACAGTGCATATGCCAAGGACGCAATGACATATGTCCCGATCACTTACGTGCAGGACATCGAGCGATTGTTGAGCGATCTGCGCATCGATCGCTTCATCGCGTTGGGAACATCACTTGGCGGGATCGTAACCATGCTGCTTGCGGCGACCGGCCGAGCGAGACTTGCAAGCGCGCTGTTGAACGATATCGGCCCAGTGATCGAGGCCGATGGGCTTGCGCGGATCAAAGGGCTTGTGGGGCGCAATAGCTCGTGGCCGACGTGGTTGCATGCCGCGCGCGGATTAAGTGAGACACACGCGATCATTTACCCCGGTTACACAATTGAACGGTGGCTCATTCTTGCAAAGCGCATGTGCCGATTATCACGGCAAGGGCGGATTGTGCCCGATTACGACATCAATATTGCTGAACCTTTTCGATTGCCCGGCGGCGAGGCGGGTGTTGATTTGTGGCCGGCACTCGATGCGCTCGTCGATGTGCCGACCCTGATCGTACGGGGAGCGTTCTCCGACGTGCTCAACGAAGCAACAGCCTTGGAAATGGCGGAGCGATTGCCCGCTGCAACGCTCGTGACGATTGACGATGTCGGGCACGCACCGACACTCGATGAGCCCGAAGCAATCGCTGCGATCGACGCCATGCTGGTGCGTATCGTTTCATGAGCAATCTGCATATTCTGCACTGTCACTCGACCTTTTCGCTGGGTGGGAAGGAAGCGCGCGCGGTGCGACTGATGAACGCTTTTGGCGCAGCAGCACGGCATACGGTCTTAAGCGCGATGCCCGATGCTCTTGGCGCGCGTGACGCGATCGACAGCGGCATAGCCGTCGATTTTCCGACTCGCGCACCGAGCCTCGAGGGAAAACCGTCGTTATCACGATACCGGTCACTGGCAGCTTATATGCAGCGTTTCGATCTGATCCTGACTTATAATTGGGGTGCGATGGATGCCGTGATGACGCGGCGCATGTTTCCAACCGAATTGCCGCCACTCATTCACCACGAGGACGGGTTCAATGCCGATGAAGCAGAGTCGCTCAAAACAAAGCGTAATCTGTTTCGACGGCTCGGATTGCCCGCAGCGCATGCACTGGTCGTGCCATCGCAACGGCTCGAAGCGATCGCGCGAGACGTCTGGAAACAGCCCGACCACAGAGTCCATCGGATTGCGAACGGGATCGACGTCGGCGCATATCGCGCAAAGCCGGATATGCGCATTGCCGGTTTACGTAAAAAGCCGGGCGAGATTGTTATCGGAACAATGGCCGGGCTGCGGCTGGTCAAGAATCTGCCCAAACTGGTTCGTGCCGCCGCTGGTGTGCCGAACAGCCGACTGGTGATTGTGGGCGAGGGGCCCGACCGTGCTGCAATCGTTACCGAGGCTGCGCGGATCGGTTATTCGGACCGGTTGGTTTTGCCGGGATTTATGCCGTCGCCGCATCGTTACATTGCCAATTTCGATATTTTCGCTCTGTCATCGCACAGCGAACAATTTCCGATTTCGCTCGTGGAGGCAATGGCAGCGGGGCTGCCGTGCGTGTCGACCGATGTCGGCGACGTCGCAAATATGGTGTCGAAGGAGAATTTGAGATTCGTCGTCGATGCAAAAGACGAAATTGCTTATTGCAAAGCGATGTCGCAGCTCGCCGGTGACGCGAAATTGCGCGCCGCGATCAGCGTCGCCAATCAGGCAAAGGCTCGCAAGAATTTTGACGAAACGGCGATGATTGCGGCCTACAAGAATTTGTACGAAAAAGCGGTTGGCTGGCCCGGTGCGCTGGGCGAAAGTTGAAGCATTTCGCGCGGAGATGCGTATATGGGAAGCAAGGGCGCAAGGAGCAGCGGGTGTTTAAGGGTTTGAAGCCGATCCTTTATCAGGGTCGCGAAGTGTGGCCGTTAATCGAGGGCGGCAAAGGCGTATCGGCGACCAACCATGCCAGCGCGGGGGCATGGGCGCTGGCCGGTGGCATCGGCACCGTCAGTGCAGTGAATGCCGACAGTTACGATCCGACCGGAAAGATCGTGCCGCAAGTCTATGCTGAGCGGACACGCCGTGAACGCCACGACACGTTGATCAGATACGCCATCGACGGCGCGGTCGAACAAGTGAAGCGGGCTTATGATATTTCGAATGGCAAAGGTGCGATCAACATCAATGTCCTGTGGGAAATGGGCGGCGCGCAGCCGATCCTTCATGGCGTGCTCGAACGCACCAAGGGGCTGGTCGCTGGCGTAACGTGCGGGGCTGGGATGCCATACAAGCTCAGCGAGATCGCCAGCAGCTACGGCGTATCCTACCTGCCGATCATCAGTTCGGCACGTGCATTCCGGGCATTGTGGAAACGCGCCTATTCGAAAGCGGCGGATTATCTTTCCGCCGTTGTCTACGAAGATCCGTGGCTGGCTGGCGGGCACAACGGCCTGTCGAATGCCGAGGACCCACGCAAACCCGAAAATCCATATCCACGCGTAAAAGCGCTGCGTGAAACCATGCGCGAAGGTGGCATTTCGGACACCACGCCGATCGTGATGGCCGGTGGTGTGTGGGCGTTGCGCGACTGGGACAATTGGGTCGATAATCCGGAATTGGGCCAGATCGCGTTTCAATTCGGAACCCGACCGCTTTTGACCAAAGAAAGCCCGATTCCCGACGAATGGAAAGAGCGGCTGATGACGCTCGAGGAGGGCGATGTCCTTCTCCACAAATTTTCGCCGACCGGTTTTTATTCGAGCGCAGTGCGCACCCCGTTCTTGCGCGACCTCGAAGCACGATCCGAGCGGCAGATTGCATTTTCGGGCGAAAGCGTCGGCGATCACACGCATCAGCTTGATGTTGGGGTGAAGGGCAAAAACTTCTGGGTTACGCGTGGTGATTTGTTGCGCGCTCGCGAATGGTACGGGCGTGGCTACACCGACGCATTGAAAACGCCGGACAACACGCTTGTCTTTGTTACGCCGGCCGACAAAGCCACGATTCGCAAGGATCAGGCGGATTGCATGGGTTGTCTGTCACATTGCGGTTTTTCCTCGTGGAAAGATCATGATGATTACACGACCGGCTACCTCGCCGATCCACGAAGCTTTTGTATTCAGAAGACTCTGCAGGACATCGCGCATGGCGGGCCGGTTGACGACAATCTGATGTTTGCTGGGCACTCCGCATTCCGGTTCAAGCAGGATCCGTTCTATTCGAACGGTTTCGTGCCGACCGTAAAGCAACTCGTCGATCGGATTTTGACCGGGGATTAAGCAGAGGCGTCGTTATCGCTCATCGGCAAGACGACGGCGACCATTAGCGCAATGATGAGCGTGGCAATTCCTGACCACGCCACGACGGCAATCGTGGCGATTGCCTGCGTTGCTATCTGGCCGGTAACCGAAGCACCGTCGTCGAAGCCCGGTCCGCCAAATGCTGTCATGACAAAAACCGGGAAAATGATACTGCCCAAAATTGCCCCACCACCGTGGGCCGCAAAAGCCGTCGACGCAGTTCCCAGCTTGAGAAGGCGGATCAGCGCCATTGCCAGCGCCGCCCCAATCGCACCGACAGCACCAATCATTATGGCTCCGGCTGGCGCTATATATGTTGCCCCGGCACTGACCGCGGCAACTCCGGCAATCGCATTTGTCGCAGCGCCGCCAACGCTGACCGCGCCCGTCCGTAACCGTTCGAATATCAACCCCACGGCAACAGCACCGGCAATCGCAAGCACAGCATTGATCACCGCTTCGGCGGCGTCGCTCGATGCGCCAAAGCTGCTGCCGCCGATCACGGCAAGTTGACCGATGCACAACAAACCAGCGCCGATGCCATCGGCCTGCGTGCTGCTCGGGTCACGCGTGCGGTCATTGCGTCCGAGCAGCATGGCAATGACGAGCGCGGCAGTCCCCGCTGAAACGTGAATGACAAGGCCGCCGGCATAATCGAGCGCCCCCAATCCAACCAGCCAGCCACCGCCCCAGATCCAATGCGCGATTGGAACGTAAACAATCAGCGACCACAGTCCAGAAACAGTGACAAGCCAGCCAAGCCGCGTCTGATTCATGACTGATCCGGCGACGACGGCGACGGCGAAAATGGCCAGAACGAGTTCGAACAGCGCATAGATTGACCCCGAAATCGTCATATCGGGTTGGAGGTCGGGAAGCTGTGCCATCATTGCGTAGCCGGTACCGCCAAGGAGCGCCGTACCGTCGCCAAAGGCGAGACTATACCCGATCATGACGAAGACGATCGAGACGATCGACATGCTGGCAAATGCGACGACACCTGATTGATCGCGGCGACCGCGCGAATAACAGAGCGCCAATCCCGGAACTGCGGTCATGAGTGTCATGATCGCCGCTGCCAACATCCATCCATTGTCCCCACTGTCAGCAACGACCACGGGTTGTGCGAATGCCGCCGAGATCCAAAAAATTGATAATGCCGCAACCATGACGCGAACCATGTTCATGTAATCGACCCCGACTTCGACGTTGGCATAGGTGCGACACCCTTTCCAAAGCGTTGACCCAGCGATACGGACCGGTCAAGCACGACCAAGAGAGAATAAGAATACGATGCGCCGCGCGGCAGTCCTTATCATTTTGACAGCATTGCTTTTACCCAGCGTTGCAAACGCACAGCGCAAGGCGCCTTACTGGGCGTCGATCAGTGCCGGAAAAGCGCGAATGCGAACGGGACCAGGTCGCGAATTTCCGGCAACATGGTTGTACCAGCGCGCCAATTTGCCCGTGCGTGTCATCGAAACATACCCGAACTGGCGCAAGATCGAGGATCCCGATGGCGCCAGAGGATGGGTACAGGCCAACTTGCTGAGCAACGACCGGACGGCAGTCGTTGTCGGCGGCATTCGCGAACTGCGCGCAAATGCCGATGCACGTGCAGCGGTCGTGTGGCGCGCCGAACCCGGTGTTGTCGGACGCAT
>JANLWD010000226.1:0-2188 GCA_031364345.1 Sphingomonas sp. | reverse complement strand
GCGATTGCGCGATACCACCGTCTGTCCGGCCGCGATGTTCGTTTTCAAACCGGCACCGACGAGCATGGCTTGAAAATGGTTCAGACCGCTCGCGATCAGGCCATTGACGTTCGCGACTTGTGTCGTGAAATGTCCGATCAGTTCCAGGCGATGTGCGACAAGCTCAATATCAGCTATGATCGATTCCAGCGGACCACTGAACCCGCGCATCATCGCGCCAGTGCAGCGATCTGGAAGGCGATGGAAGCCAATGGCGACCTTTATCTTGACCGTTATGAGGGGTGGTATTCGGTCCGTGACGAGGCATTTTATGAAGAAAAAGAGCTTATCGATGGCGAAGCAGGAAAGACATCGCCACAGGGAACGCCAGTAGAATGGACCGTCGAGGAAAGCTGGTTTTTCAAGCTTTCGAAATATGAAAAGCCGTTGCTCGAGCTGTATGAACGTCGACCCGATTTCATTCGGCCAGAGAGAAGCCGCAACGAGGTCGTTCGCTTTGTTGAAGGCGGCTTGCGCGACTTGAGCATCTCACGCACCAGTTTCGACTGGGGGGTGAAAGTGCCGGGATCGCCCGACCATGTGATGTACGTCTGGGTCGACGCGCTAACCAACTACCTGACAGGACTCGGTTATCCCGACGCGACACCGGACATGGCTAAATTCTGGCCGGCAAGCTTGCACTTGATCGGGAAAGATATCGTTCGCTTCCACGCTGTCTATTGGCCAGCGTTCCTGATGTCGGCTGGATTGCCATTGCCAAAGCAGGTATTCGGCCACGGTTTCGTGCTCGCGCGCGGAGGCGAAAAAATGTCGAAGTCCCTCGGCAACGTCGTCGACCCGATCGACCTTGCAGATCAGTACGGGGTCGATGCGCTACGCTATTTCCTTCTGCGCGAAGTGAGTTTTGGCAGCGACGGGAGTTATAGCACGGAGGCAATCGTCACGCGGTGCAACGCCGAGCTGGCGAATAGCTTCGGGAACTTGGCGCAGAGAACACTTACCCAGATTTTTAAAAACTGCGATGGCCGTTTGCCAGCGATCGGGGAGCATCATCCTGACGACGACGCCCTACTGATGCTGGTAAGCGACGCAATCAGCAAAGCGATCCCGGGTTTTTTTGAGGATCTGGCAATATCCCAGGCGGGTGAGGCGTGGCTCCAAGCAGTGTTTGCTTGCAACGCTTATGTCGATGCGCAAGCGCCGTGGACGCTGCGAAAAACCGATCCGGAGCGGATGGAGACTGTGCTGGCAACGCTTTTTATCTGTATCGCGCAACTTACTATCGTTATTTCGCCAATCATTCCGGAAAGCGCAAATAAGTTACTTGATCAAATGGGTATTCCGTCAACCGCGCGAAGTTTTTCCGGTGCTGCGACGCACTGGTATTCTCAGCTTGCCGAAAGTGATTTCCGACTTGCGGCGCCAGCGCCTTTGTTTCCCCGGCTTGAATTGCCAACAAGCGAGCCAGCGTGATGTTTGTCGATTCGCACTGTCATCTCAATTACAAAGGCGTCGTCGAAGATCAGGCGGCCGTTCTCGAACGAGCGCGGGCAGCAGGTGTATCGGCCATGCTCAATATTTCGACGCGCGAAAGTGAGTGGCAGGATGTGCTGGGCGTTGCCGAACGTCATGCCGACATATGGGCCTCAGTTGGCATTCACCCGCACGAGGCCGACGCCCATGCCGCCGTCGATACCGCAAAGCTGGTCGAGCGCGCACAGCACCCACGCATCATTGCGATCGGAGAGACTGGGCTAGACTATTATTACGACAAAAGCGACCGAGAGCAGCAACGGCTCAGCTTTCGTAATCATATCGATGCCGCGCGAGAAACAGGACTTCCGGTAATCGTGCATACCCGCAATGCCGAAGCCGATACGGCCGACATTCTCGCGTTTGAAATGAAGCGCGGCGCTTACTGTGGCGTCATCCATTGTTTTACGGCCAGCGACAATTTTGCCCGGATTGCGCTCGATCTGGGTCTCTACATTTCGATTTCGGGTATCGTGACGTTCAAAAACGCCACCGCTTTGCAGGCGACTGCCGCGACGATTCCCTCTGACCGGTTGTTGATCGAAACAGACTCTCCGTTTCTTGCGCCGGTTCCGCATCGTGGTCGTCCGTGCGAGCCGGCATTTGTTGCCGATACCGCTCGGTTTCTCGCTGATCTGCGACAAGTTGAACTTGC
>JANLWD010000179.1:0-2452 GCA_031364345.1 Sphingomonas sp. | reverse complement strand
GAGTTCAGCGGGCCAGATGTCGTCATGATCATGCTTCATCACGACCGGACGAACTTCTTTTTGAACCCATTTGTCGATGGCATCGAGGAAAGCGCGTTCCTCGTCGGCATCCATTGCGGGGCGATAGGTGTTGAGTGCAGTTGCCATGATTTAAGTGTCCATTGGGCCAAAGCCCTTTTTCCAGATGAGCATTTGACGTTCGAAAGTGCAGACGATGACGCCGTCCTGATTCTTGCCGATGGTTTTGACGGTCACGATCCCCTGTTCGGGCCGCGATTTGCTTTCGCGTTTCGTGACCACCTGAGACTCGGCATAAAGCGTATCCCCGGGAAACAGCGGGGCCGTCAGGCGAATGTCCGACCAGCCGAGATTGGCAACGGCTTTCTGGCTGACATCCGAAACGCTCATCCCGACCATGAGCGCAACCGTGAGCGGCGAACAGACCAGCGGTTTGCCGAATTCGGTTTTCGACGCGAAATTATAGTCGAAATGCGCCGGATGCGTATTCATCGTCAGCAGCGTAAAGCTGACGTTGTCATAATCGGTGATCGTGCGCCCGGGGCGGTGCTGATACACGTCGCCCTCGATAAACTCCTCGTAATAACGCCCGTAATTCTCGCGGAAAACGCGGGGAGCGACTTCGATGACACCATCACGCACTGTGTTGTTCTCCCTGCGCCAAAATCCGGCGGTAGCGCGCCATGACGGGCGCTTCGAGCATTTTCCCATTCCAGCGCACAGCCGCTTCCCCCGCAGCAGCATAAGCCGCTTCGGCATCACGCGCTTCGGCGATTTCCTGCGGCGTCGGACGCATGACGCGGTGCACGACGGTGACATGTTTGGGGTGGACGACCGATTTGGCGGTAAAACCCATCGCTTTTACGCGCGCGACGTCGGCCGCAAGGCCATCGAGATTGTCGAGATCGAGATAGGGCACATCGACCGATGCAATACGTGCCGCGGCACAGGCCATGACGACCGCACTGCGCGCGGCATAAAGCGCATCCCACGACATGGCGACGCCGAGTTCGCCCGCGAAATCGGCACCGCCGAGCATGATGCCGCAAACGCCGGGCGATGCCGCGACGGATTGCACGACACCAAGGCCTTTGACGGTTTCGATGAGCGGGAGCAGGCCGACCGTGGGCCCCATGATGGCATGGGCGATTTCGATTTCCGACACAGCCTCGACCATCGGAATCATGATATAGGGCACATCGGTTACCGCCAGCGCGAGCAGGTCTGCCAGCCCCTGTCTGGTTCGCAGGCTATTGATCCGCACACCGAGGCGCGGGTTGCCGAGTGCGGCAATGGCTGCCGATTGTGCCGATTGTTTGTCACCGGGCCCCACCGCATCCTCCAGGTCGATCACGACGAGGTCGGCACCGCTGGCCAGCGCTTTGTCAAAGCGGTCGGGGCGGCTGCCGGGAACGAACAGCAGGCTTTGATAACCGATCGGTGCGCTCATGATATCGGCATTGTCTGCATCACCTCAATTTGTCCGGACAACTTGCCATGTCAAGTATTTTGGCTCACGCCGGTTTCACGACTCCTAGCCAAGATGTGACGACAAGCAACGCATAGACGCACCAGACCCAGTAACGCGTGTTGTTCATCACGCGGAGCAGCGGGCCTTCGGTGGCATCGCTCGACCCTTCGGCAAGCAACCGGCCGAGCAATGGGCCGACAGGCTTGAACGAAACGTCGATCATGATTGCGGCCGCGAAGATCAGGCCGAACAGCAGTGCTTTCCACGCCAGCCATGGCGGCGCGATCGGATCACCGGTCAGCACCGACGCTGCGCCGAGCCAGAGGAACCCGGCGCACAAGATATAACGCAGCCAGCCTTCCCACCGGCGGTTGCGCGCGGCGCGAGGCGTCATGTCATGCGCATGGGCATCGAACACCAGCCAGAGCCAAAATGCGGCAATGATCCACGTGAGGACAATGATCGCGACCGGCAATTGCCACCATCCACCGATGTACGACAGCGTGAGCGACATCGGCACCATCAGCGCCCACGCCGTCCGCGGCGTCAGGTCGATGATCACGAGCAGCTTCAAAAGCGCAATCCGCTGATCGAGCGAATATGATGCCCGTTTGCGAAAATGCTGCCCGAGGACAAACACGCCCACATCGGCACCAAGCCACAGCACGAACAGCAGCAGATGGACATAGACAAGCGTCGGATAAGCCAGTCCTGTAACCGTCATGTCGTCACTCTCCCCGGCCCGCTTGACAGTGATGCGTAGCCATGAAAAGTTGTCCGGACAAATATAAAAATAAGCGCAGTTGGGGCATCGGAACTGATCAGGGAGACTGGAGCGATGAAGAATGGGTGGCTGAAATGCGGCACCGCGGCAATCGGGCTGACGATTTCGCTTATGACGACGATGCCGACGCTGGCGCAGACCAGTGCATCGCAAGGCCAGCAAGGCGTTGGCGAAATCGT
>JANLWD010000173.1:0-23374 GCA_031364345.1 Sphingomonas sp. | reverse complement strand
GCTGACGCTGTCGAACACCGCATCGACCGCGACCTTGCGCGCGCCTTCGACGCCGGCGAGCACTTTCTGCTCCTCGATGGGAATACCGAGCTTTTCATAGACGCGCAGGATTTCGGGATCGACTTCATCGAGCGAACCCAGCTTGGGCTTCACCTTGGGCGCCGCATAATAATAGGCGTCCTGATAATCGATCGGCGCGATGTCGAGCTTGGCCCAGTCGGGCGCTTCCATCGTCAGCCACATGCGGAACGCTTTCAGCCGCCAGTCGAGCATCCATTGCGGCTCGTTCTTCTTGGCCGAGATAAAGCGGACCGTGTCCTCGGTCAGCCCCTTCGGCGCGAAATCGGTTTCGATGTCCGACGACCAGCCATGCTCATAATCGGCGACACTTTCGGCGGCCGCGAAAGCCTCGGCATTTTTCATGGTCATTCAACGTGCCTCGGAAAGTGTGATCAGGCTGACTCCCGCCAGCGCACCGCGAACGGCGCCATTGACGACGCCCCAGTGCGGTTTGACGGCACAATGATGGTCAAGTGCGCAATCCTCGCGCGCCTCGTCGACGCAGGTGGTCAGCGCAATCGGCCCCTCCACCGCTTCGATGATATCGGCCAGCGTGATGCACGCTGCGGGACGCGTCAGTTTGAATCCGCCGCCGGTCCCACGCAACGACGACAGCAAGCCTGCACCCGCCAGTTTCTGCATCAGTTTCTGCGCAGTTGGCAGCGGCACATGCGTCTCGTCGGCCAGCAACGTCGCCGACAGCCGCGCACCGCAGCCATGACGTGCCGCCGCACTCATCATGACGATGGCATAATCGGCGAGACTGGATAAACGCATGCAGCTTAAATCGGACTAAATCGGTCGGATTGCAAGCCCCGTCACGTCTTTGTCACCAGCGGCGACAGACCTTTCAACTCGGTCCGCTTCAGCGTCAGCGTCGCCAGCGTGGGCAAGTCTTCGCTGATCACGCGCGGCGTGACGCCAGTAAAATATTTGATTTCACGGATGAAATGCGATTGGTCGTAAAAGCCGTGATCGACCAGTTCATGGACGTCCATTTCATGTTTGGCGAGGCTGATCGCCGCCCTGAGCGCACGATATTTGCGCGCGAGCATTTTGGGCGGGAGACCATAAACAGCTTTGCATTTGCGCTCGACCTGGCGCCGCGAAAGTGCGGTCACGGCGACCAGCGTTTCAAGATCGGGTGACGGCGAATCGGCCAGCCAGTCATCAACCACGCGCGCGAATTCGAACGCGGCATTATGCCCTCGGTCGATCAGCTGTCGCGCGATTTCGGTGCCGATGACGACTTTTTCCTCGATTGTCGTCGTCGCACGAAACTGATCGAGCCGCTGATAGAGCGCTTTGCCGAAAATTTCTGTCGCATCGATGACGCGGTTGACCAGAAGCGAGGCCTCGAAATCGAGCATTGCGGCCCAGCCCGCGGGCAAGAGTCCGGCCCCGAACATATGCACCGGGCCACAGATGCGCACGCCTGTCGGGCCGGTGGTCGGGCCCAGAATCTGAATTCGTGGTGCCTTTTGCACCGTGCCATCAGCAAAGCGATATTCGCCGCCGTCGCCAGCGAGGATGAAACGGACCTGAGCGAGATCGGCGCGTTCGACATCTTCGAAAACTGGCACATCAGCGCGAAATTCATAGAACACCGACAGATGGTCGCGCAATTTCTCGTCCGGCATCGCATAATCGAGCGAAATGGCTGTCATGATGTCGCGCGCGCCCCGCAGACCCTGTGCGTCATCATAACCACAAAATCATGCAGAATAAAAGCGGCCTGGCGTAGTTTCCCACGCCAGGCCGTAAGTGAAAAGGTTTCCCGGACTTTCACCCGGGAGCCCTTCGGGTCGCATGACGCTGCTACGCCGCATATATCGAGTCGTATTGGACAAAATCGACATTAACCCTCTTTAATCGTGGTTTTTTGTCGGAATTTTTGACCCGGCATCGTGCGGCTGATAGTTGCAATCGAATGCTGTATCGCTTTGCCCGTCCGGTCCTGTTCGGGCTCGACCCCGAACGGGCGCATGGCGCGACGATTCATGCGCTTGGCTGGCTACCGGCGACAGCACCGAATTTCAGCAGCCGACTCGCAACCAGAGTTGCCGGTATCGATTTTCCAGCTCCTGTCGGGCTGGCCGCCGGCTTCGACAAAAATGCCGAAGTGCCCGATGCCATGCTGCGGCTCGGTTTCGGTTTTGTCGAAGTCGGCACGGTCACGCCGCTGGCACAGCCGGGCAATCCGCAGCCGCGTCTGTTCCGGCTGGTCGACGATGACGGCGTCATTAACCGCCTGGGCTTTAACAACGACGGGCATGCCGCCGCGCTGGCCCGGCTACAACGGCGCACCCGACGTGGCATCGTCGGCGTCAATGTCGGCGCAAACAAGGATGCAACCGACCGTGTTGCCGATTATGTCGCAGGCGTGGTGACAATGTCGGGGGTTGCCGATTATATCACGATCAACGTCAGTTCTCCGAATACACCCGGCCTGCGCGGGCTTCAGGATAAAGCGGCGCTCGACGATCTGCTCGCCGCGGTCATGGCGCAGCGGATTGTCCCGATTTTCCTGAAAGTCGCCCCCGACCTCGATACCGCAGCCATCGACGACATCGTCAGCGTCACGGCAAAACACGGCGTCGACGCACTGATTATCGGGAACACGACGATCTCGCGGCCGCCGCTGCGTTCGCGCGATGCCAGTGAAAGCGGCGGTTTGTCGGGTTTGCCATTGAAAACCCTGGCGATGACAAAACTGCGCGCCTTTCGCAGCGCGAGCGGCGGAACCATCCCGCTCATCGCAGCAGGCGGCATCGACAGTGCCGACGAAGCCTATGCCCGCATCCGCGCCGGCGCCGCACTCGTTCAGATTTATTCGGCACTCGTCTTTCACGGCCCCATGCTTGCGAAATCGATTGCAGTCGGGCTGACAAAACTGCTCGAACGCGATAGTTTTGCGCAAGTCGGCGATGCCGTAGGGGTAGACGCGATTTAGGATTGCCGCCTACAGTCGCCGCCATGATCCGGTCGCTCCTTGCGCTCATCGCGCTTTTCGTTTCGTTTCCCGCTTTGGCGGCAGGCGGTGTCGTTTCCTCGGCGGACCCGCGCGCGACTGCCGCCGGTCAGGAAATCTTGCGCGCGGGCGGCAGCGCGGCCGATGCCGCAATGGCGATGATGCTGGCACTGACGGTGGTCGAACCACAATCATCGGGCATCGGCGGCGGCGGCTTCATTCTCTATCACGATGCCAAGACCGGCAAGATCGCAACGGTCGACGGGCGCGAAAAGGCACCGGCATCCGCCCGCGCCGACCAGTTCATCACCGATGGCAAGCCCACACCTTATATGCGGGCATTTCCCGGCGGCCTGTCGACGGGTGTTCCGGGCAACATCCGGTTGATGGCGCGGACGCACGCGCGCTGGGGCAAATTGCCATGGGCGACATTGTTCGCGCCGGCGATCCGCCTTGCCGACAGTTTCGAAATCAATCCCACGCTCGCCAATGCGCTGCATCAGCTTGCGCCGATCTGGAAAGATTTCCCCGCTGCACAAGCACTTTACTGGCAGGACGGGAAACCGAAAACGGCAGGCATGACACAGCGCAATCCTGCGCTGGCCGCATTGCTGCGCAAGGTCGCGGCCGATGGACCTGATGCCTTTTACACGGGTGTCCACGGACAGGCGATTGTCGATGCCGTTGGTGGTTCGGCGGTCAATGCAACGACGTTGTCGATGGCTGATCTCGCGGCGTATCAGGCGACCGACCGCAATGCCGTCTGCGCGCCGTATCGCCAGTATAAGGTGTGTGGCATGGGGCCGCCGTCGTCAGGCGCGACGACGATCCTGCAGATGCTCGGCATGATCGAACGCTTCGACATGAAGCGGCTCGGCGCGACCAATCCAACGGCGTGGCATGTCATCGGCGAAGCGATGCAGCTCGCCTATGCCGACCGAGAGAAATATCTCGGTGATGCCGATTTCGTGGCAGTGCCCGTCGCTGGCCTGATCGACCGACGCTACCTGAAAAGCCGGTCGGCATTGATCTCTCCCACGACCGCGCTGGCGAAATATGAAGCCGGAACGCCGCCCGGCGCAGCGCCGCGCACTGCGGGCCTGTCGTCCGAAGTTCCCGCAACAACGCATTTCGTTGCGGTTGATGGCGCGGGCAACGTCGCCTCGATGACGTCGACGATCGAAGGACCCTTCGGCAGCCAGCTGGTCGCCAACGGCTTTTTCCTGAACAACGAGCTGACCGATTTCACGTTTGCGCCGGTCAGGGACGGCGCACCCGTCGCCAATGCCGTCGCGCCGGGCAAGCGGCCATTGTCGTCGATGTCGCCGACGATCGTTTACGACCGAAGCGGGCGCGTCGTGCTTGCGGTCGGTTCGGCAGGCGGCAAGCGGATCATCATGCATGTCATGAAATCGCTGGTCGGCTACATGGATTTCGGTCTGAGCGCGCAAGAGGCGATTGCGCTGCCCAATATCTATTTCGGTGGGTCGGCGCTTTTGGTCGAAAAGGGCACGACGCTTTCGGCGATGCAGGATCGCCTCGCAGCATTGGGGCAGACGGTCGTTGCAAGCGATCTCGGCTCGAAACTCAACGCCGTCGAGCGGACAGCCAAAGGGTGGCGCGGTGCAGCCGATCCGCGCAGTCCGGGCAATGCATTGGACGAATGAATTTATAACCGTGCGCGACCGGCGAAAACCGGCGCGGCAAGCCCGACCGGGGGCAGGAGAGACAATGCGGCAGTTCGAACATTTTCCCAATCTTGTGACCATGTTTTTCACGCGTGCCAGCGCGTTGGGAAATGCGCCGTTCCTGTGGCATCGCGCGGGCAAGGACTGGGTTTCGCGCAGCTGGAAGCAGACCGCACTCGAAGTATCGGCGCTTGCCGCGGCGCTCAAACGGCTGGGCATCGAACGCGGCGATCGGGTCATGCTTGTCAGTGAAAACCGACCCGAATGGTGCATCGCCGATTTGGCGATCATGGCAGCCGGCGGCATCACGGTGCCGACGTACACCACCAACACCGAACGCGATCATGGTCATATCCTTCAGGATTCGGGCGCAAAGGCCGTGATTGTTTCGACCGCGAAACTTGCGCGCACGCTGATGCCCGCAGTTATCCGTTCGACCAATTGCAAAACCGTGATCGGGATCGAAGACCTGAAAATCGGTCAGTCGGGTGATGTCGCCTTTCACGACTGGGCGCGGATGCTGTCAGTTGAAATGGCCGATCCGGCGGCAACGGCGGCAAGTGCCGATTTCGCGCGCGACGACACCGCATGCATCATCTACACCAGCGGTACCGGCGGCAGCCCGCGTGGCGTGCAGCAGCATCACGGCATGATCCTGCACAATGTCGAAGGGTGCATCGACATTTTCGTGCATGATTTCGGATGGTCCGACGAAGTGTTCCTGTCGTTTCTGCCGCTCAGCCACGCTTACGAACATTCGGCAGGACAATTCCTGCCGATCGGGCTTGGTGGCCAGATTTATTATTCGGAAGGGCTGGAAAAGCTCGCTGCCAATATCGAGGAGCTGCGCCCGACCGTAATGGTGGTCGTCCCGCGCCTGTTCGAAGTGTTGCGCACGCGGATCATCAAAACGATCGAAAAACAGGGTGGCCTTGCCCCCAAACTATTGTCGCGCGCACTGGCGCTGGGGGCAAAGGATCTGGGCAAGGGGATTCCGTTCTGGGACCGGCCGGTCGATTTCTTCATAAAGAAAACGCTACGGCCAAAGATCCAGGCCAAGTTCGGCGGGCGGATGAAAGCGCTGGTGTCGGGCGGCGCGCCGCTCAATCCCGAAATCGGCGTGTTTTTCCACGCGCTCGGCCTGCCGCTGATGCAGGGTTATGGCCAGACCGAATCGGGACCGGTGATTTCATGCAATCGTCCCGGCGCGGGGATCAAGATGGACACGGTCGGCCCGCCGCTGATCAATACTGAAGTGCGTATTGCCGATGACGGCGAAATCCTTGTCCGTGGCGAGCTGGTGATGAAGGGATATTGGAACAATCCGAACGAAACGGCGCGCGTTCTTGTCGACGGCTGGCTGCACACTGGCGACGTCGGGCATCTCGATGAAAAAGGGCGGATCAAGATCACCGACCGCAAGAAAGACCTGATCGTCAATGACAAGGGCGACAATGTCGCACCGCAAAAAATCGAAGGGATGCTGACGCTGCAACCCGAAATCATCCAGGCAATGGTCGTGGGTGACAAACGGCCGCATCTGGTTGGACTGGTCGTGCCCGATCCCGAATGGATCATGCAATGGGCAGTCGCAAATGATGAACGGCCCGATTGCAAGGCGCTGGCCGACAATCCGGCATTTCAGCGCGCGTTGATGGCAGCCGTCGACCGAGTGAATGCCGATTTATCGGTGACCGAAAAAGTGCGCCGCATCACGATCACACCCGATGCTTTTACCGTCGATAACGAAATGCTGACCCCGTCGATGAAAATCCGGCGACACAAGATAACGGAAACTTACGGCGATCGGCTCGACGCGTTATACAAAAGCTGAGGCTCAGCCTTTTGGCTTGGTATAAGGTGTAAAGCTGCGCGGCGAACAAGCACCCGCCGTAAAACCGCCTGCGCGTTCGACGAGACGGATGATATCGCCCCGGCACAGCTGCGATCCGAACACATTCTGCACCAGAATATAATCATTGTTGCCACTCTGCGACCCGCAACCAGGCGCATCGGCAAGCCAGAATGTGCTGCGTCCCGTGCGATAGAGAATCGCGTCGCGATAAATCTCGTTCCCCGTCGCCTGGTCGAGACGGATGCAGTTTTGCGGCTTGCCCGCCACGCGACCCTCGAGCGCGGCGGTCAGTTTCGGGTCTGGGCCCTGCGCAGTTTGCGACGTCGTCGCACAGCCGCCCAAGAGCATCAGTGGCAGGATCAACCGGATCATTTCGCGTCTCCTATCCTCGAAAATTGTCTTTTGCCGCGCGCCGTTCGGCGAGCACTTCGACCGTTGCCGCACGCATGAACGGGTTGGTTGCTCGTTCCAGATCGATCGTCGTCGGAACCGTCGCTTCACCGCGCAGGCGTGCCGCATCGACATCATTCATACGCGCGATTAACGCAGCATTGCCCGGCTCGGCCGTCAACGCATAACGGCCGTTCGATTGGGTATATTCGTGCGCGCAATAGACGACTGTATTGCCGGGCAATGCTTCGAGCGTGCGCATGTTGGCAAACATCTGTGCAGCGGTTCCCTCGAACAACCGGCCGCATCCCATCGCGAACAGCGTGTCGCCGACAAAAGCAATCCGCGCCTCATCAAAATAAAAGGCGATGTGCCCGGCGGTATGTGCGGGGACGTCGATCACCTGTGCCGACGCCGCACCGAATTTCACGATGTCGCCGCCGCGCACCCGCACGTCGAGGGTCGGGATCCGTTCGGCTTCGGCTGCGGGACCGGTAATGCTGCAGCCCGTCGCGGCTTTGATCGCCGCATTGCCACCCGTATGATCGGGGTGCCAGTGCGTGTTCCAGATATGCGTGATCGCCCAGCCGAGTTCGGCAGCTTTCGCCAACACCGGTTCGGCAACCGCGGGATCGACCACCATCACCGCTCCGGAGACGCTTTCGCGGGCAAGCCAGACATAATTGTCCGACAGCACCGGAATGCGGATGACTTCGATCGCCATCCTACCATTTGCCCGTGTTGGGCATCGACACCCACGGTTCGTGCGGCGGCAAGCGATCGCCCGCCTGAAGCAATTCGATCGAGATGTTGTCGGGGCTGCGCACGAACGCCATGTGCCCGTCGCGCGGCGGCCGGTTGATCGTGACGCCGCCTTCCATCAGCCGCTGGCAGCTTTCGTAAATGTTGTCGACGCGGTAGGCGAGATGGCCGAAATTGCGGCCCTCGTCATAGCCCTTCTCATCCCAGTTGTGCGTGAGTTCGACTTGCGCATCTTCGTCGCCGGGCGCGGCGAGGAAGATCAACGTGAAGCGCCCGGCTTCATGATCGAAACGCCTGACTTCCTTCAGCCCGAGCAGCTCGAAAAAAGAGACCGTCGCGGCGGGATCCGACACGCGGATCATGGTGTGGAGGTATTTCATCGTCCTCATATAGGGCTATTGCGGCAACCTCGCCAGCGAGTCCGTCGCCGATTTCGCGGCCTCGCTTGCAGGCGCCAGCGTTATCGCTGCTTCCCAGGCCGTTCGCGCGGCATCGTTACGCCCCGACAGTACCGCGATGTTGCCTGCTTCGACTGCGACCGACGCATCGTCGGGCGACCGTTTGGCGGCTTCCGCAATGTCGGCTTGCGCACGCGGCAGATCGCCCATTTTCCGTGCAAGCGTTGCCGACAGCAGCCAGCCGAGCGGATCGGCGGGCACCAGTTTGACTGCCTGATCGAGGTCGGTACGCGCGCCTTTCATATTGCCCGTCGCTGCGCGTGCGCGTGCGCGATCGAGATGTGCTTCGCCGAGCGCTTCGCCCGACAACTGCCCGCGTGCCAAAGCGCCATCGAAGTAAAGCGCTGCCTTGGTCGCATCATTTCCGGCAAGCGCGGCATTGCCCGCTTGCACCCACAGCACCGCAGCGCGGCCGTCCGCTTTGACATCGGCTTCGCGCGCGGCGGCTTCGAAGGCAACAGCGGCAGGCAGCCAGCGCTTTTGCGTGACATAGGCAAGTCCTTCGCACTGCCGCGCAAGCACGCCACCGCCAGCGATACGCCACGTGCTCGCTTCGTCGATCGCGCGCGCCGGGTCGCTCGCCGCAAGCGCTGCGCATGCGTCGAAGCGCGCGGGTTCGGCGGCCAGCAAAAGAAGTGCGATCATTATTGTCCCGGCATCCGTTCGATAGTTGCGACCAGCAACGCGATATCCTGATCACGTGACAGCCGGTGGTCGCCATCCTTTATCAGCGTAACCTGCACGTCATCTGAACATAGGCAGGCGGCAAGCTGGACCGAAATCATCCACGGCACGTCGCCATCGCGCTGGCCGTGGAGCAAGCGCGCGGGGCAGGTGATCGGGATATCGCCGGTCAGCTGGCGGTTCGTCTGTCCTGACTGCCAGAACGCCCGGTGGGTCGGCATCGGATCGCCGTAATCGGACGGCTGGTCGATCCGTCCGGTCCGTTCGATCTGGTCCTTTTCGTCCGCAGAATAGCCTCATTCGGTAAAATCGGGCGCCGCGGCAATGCCGACCAGCCCCGTGACGCGATCGCCAAGCGCGCGAGCGACCAGAAGCATCAGCCAGCCGCCCATCGACGACCCGACGAGCATCACCCGACCCTCGATCTGTGCAAGCACAAGCAACACGTCGTCGCGCCAGATGTCGAGTGTGCCATCCTCCAACCGCCCGCCGCTCGCTCCGCACCCCGAATAATCGAGGCGGACCATCGCGCGGCCCATCCGGCGCGCGCACGCTTCGATCGCCAGCGCTTTAGTGCCCGTCATGTCGGACATATAGCCGGGCAGAAAAACCAGCGTTGGCCCGGTGCCGCGCACATGCTCGAAAGCAATGCGGATGCCGTCCGCCCTCAAAGCACTTGTCCGCCTCAGATCATCCATTCGACCGTGTTCATCTCGGTGATCGCATCACGCTTTGCCGTGCGCTTTTCGACAAGAACGGCATGAAGCGCGCGAACGGTGTCGCTGCCCGACGTCTGGCACAGATTGGGGAAAATGCCGTGGACGACGGCTTTTACGCCGCCCACGATCATCGTCCAGCCAAAGCCGGTGGCAACGGCAAAATGTTCCCAGTAACGTTCGCCGACCGTTTCGGGATGCGACAGGAAAATGCGGCGGATCATGGACAAATTCTCCTTTAACTGACGCCGCCGGGTTCGCCTTCGCGCGCGGCAGGATGCGCGGTGCCAAGCCGCGACGACGGCGCGTGCAGCGTGTCGATCGTGTCGAGCGGTTCGGGCTTGTCGAGCGAGCCTTCCCATTTGGCAACGACGGCAGTGGCCACGGCATTGCCGACGACATTGGTGCCGGTGCGGCCCATATCGAGAAACTGATCGACTGCGAGGATCAGGACAAGTCCCGCTTCGGGCAGGCCAAATTGCGCCATCGTTCCGGCAATCACCACCAGCGAAGCGCGCGGCACTGCGGCCATGCCTTTCGATGTCAGCATCAGTGTCAGCAGCATCGTGATTTCCTGGCCGATGGTCAGGTCGATGCCGTAAAGCTGCGCGATGAAGATCGACGCGAACGTCATGTACATCATCGAGCCGTCGAGATTGAACGAATAGCCAAGCGGGAGCACGAAACTCGAAATCCGGCTCGGGACGCCGAACTTGTCGAGCGCTTCCAAGGTGCGTGGATATGCCGCTTCGGAAGAGGCCGTTGAAAATGCGAGCAAAATCGGATCGCGGATGTAGCGGATCAGCATCCCGATGCGCGGGCCGATGACAAGGAAGCCTGCGAAAATCAGGATGATCCAGAGCACGCCGAGCCCGAGATAAAAACTGCCGATGAACTTGCCGAACGTCAGCAGGATTTCGAGGCCGTTCACCGAAATCGCCTTCGCCATTGCGGCAAACACCGCCAGCGGCGACACGCGCATAACATAGTTCGTCACCGTCAGCATCACTTCGACGAGCGCGTCGATACCTTTGACGATCGGCGCCGCTTTTGCGCCAACGGCCGTCATCGCGACGCCGAAAAAGACCGAGAAAATCACGATCTGAAGCATGGTCGTATTCGCCATGGCTTCGAAAATCGATTTGGGGACCATTTCGGTGATCGTCTGGAACATGTCGGCATGTTTGGCGTCGATGCCCGAACTGCCCACCGCTTTCGCCAGATCGAGGCCCGAATTGACGCCGGGCTGGAGCGTGTTGACGAGTACCATGCCGAGCGTAAGCGACACCAGCGTCGCGCCCAAAAACCAAGTGATCGTCTTGGCGCCGACGCGCCCGAGCGATGCCGTATCGCCCATGTGAACGATCCCGGCGACAAGAGTCGCAAACACCAGCGGTGCGACGATCATCTTGATCAGCCGCAGGAAGATGTCGGTGACCATCTTGAAATATTTATTGGCCTCGTTGATCGCTTCGGGCGACATCATTTCGTGCATGATCGCGCCAATGACGATGCCGAGTGCAAGCCCGATCATGATTTGGAAGGTTAGGCGGTTGGCCAAGCGAAATCCCCTTTATGATACGCTTAGCGCCGGATCATGCCCGGGGGAAGCAGTCGCGTTGACCCAAAGCATGGTCGACATGTGTTGGTACGGCGTCGCTCATAATCCGGTCAGCAACGCAATCCATGCCAGCTCGGTCGCGACCCAGCGACGCAGTTCGTCGTAAGTTTCGGCCGACATAGACATGACATCGACCCCGTCCTCGCGGGTCAGCCAGCCTTGCTCGACAGCGGCGGCGATCAGTTTGCTGACGTGCGTCCGCGACACTGCATATTTGGTCGCGACATGGATCGGATTGAGCGCAGCATAAGCACGCCCGTCGCGGACTGTCGCATCGCCGAGCAGCGCCAACAGGACCAGATATCCGCAATGCCGATCCATCATCGACCGCACCTGAGGAAAGTCATCGTAAAGCCGGAAATCATGATCGGCATAGGCCGAAACGACGCCGCCAAGCCACCGCGACACGACGCCCGGTGCCGCCGCCCAGCGCGCAGCTGGCGCGGGCAGCGCGATCACAAGTTCCACCGCGCTAAGTCGCGCCGCAAGACCGTCGATCATCAGCGCGCTCATCGCGTCGGTCGGATAGATCACGTGCGAGCGCCCCGGCCCCGAAACAAGACGCACCATGGCGCTTCGTTTGAAAACATCGAGCGCACCGGCGACGCTGTCGCGACCCCCCAAGCCTCCGCCCTTGCACAGTCGCGCTAGCGCTGTCGCTGTCACCGACCCGGGCGCGACAGCGTCGAAATGCAGGATCAGTGCCGCGACCGACCACCGCACGGTCTTTGCCATGCCCACCCGCAGGTGCGCATTGCCGGCATAAAGCGTTGCCATCGCGCCACAGAATTGCGCGATTGCCGCATCGAAATCCGGATGCGCCATAACCGCACCCACCCGCGTGTCGAGCGCGTCCCGAAATGGGAAAGGCGGACGAATTGCACTGGGTGAATGCCGGGTTTGTTTCATTGCAATCAATACATTGGCCAAAATATTAAGGAATTGTAAACACATTGGGGATTTCGATGAAAAATATCATTTTCACATCGCTGCTTGCGCTTGCCGCCGGCGCGCCAGCAACCGCTGCGACAATCGTTCAGAGCTACACGTTCGTGAATGGGCGGGCATTTGCAAATGCGCTGAACCAGAGCCGCAGCGAAAATGCGGTATCGGACGGCTTCGGTGTTTATCGAGCCGAAGCGAGTGCCACAGAGAGTGGCGGTTCGTTCGCATCGTCACGAGCACAGCTCGCGTTCAATTCGAATACCGGCACTGCATCATTTAACACCGTGACGAGCGAAAATTTTGTCTTTTCCAACGAGAACGACAGATCTAGCGCGGACGTCTCCCTGATCTATCGGATTTCCGCTACAAATACCGGGAATCAGGCCATTGATCTTTTCCTCGATTATAGTTTCGCGGGCCTCGGACTTGATTTCGACACGCCGAATGGCGGCACGGTTTCTCCGTCTTCTTTGTTCTTTGGGTCGGCCTTGTCGGATGGCAAAGGTAGTTTGGGTGGTGTTGCATTCGACGTTAGAACGCCGCGCACGGCAACTCTAACCTCGCCCTTCGGCTTTGAAATCCCCTGCGTATATAATTCGCCTGTGAACACTGCCATCAGTTGCACCGCCAGCGCACGTTCAGGTTCAGCGTATCTCGGCACTTTGGCAGCAGGACAGAGCGTTGGTGGCACCATCGTTTACGACCTGCGTTCGAGCATCTTGGGAGGCCCGTCACTCACCCGGAACCAGTTTTCGGTCACCAACAGTCGCTACAGCTTTCGCGGCGTTGACATCGTGCCAACGGCACCGGTTCCCGAGCCCGCAACCTGGGCAATGATGATCGCGGGATTTGGCGCGATCGGCACAACGATGCGGTGGCGGCGTCTGCGCGTCAGCTTCGGCTGATCCGCTCGAGCAGGCTTTGCGCAAATATCGAGAGCGTATCGTCGCGCGCGCCCATGACGACGATACGGTCGCCGGGTCGGGCTAGCGCGATGAGGCGCGCGCCGCAGTCCTCGCGAGAAGCAACATGTTCGGCTTGCGCGCCGATCATCGCGACGAGCGTATCCGCGCCGACCGAGCGATCGACCGTGCCCCCGAAATAGGCCGGATCGCTGATCAGCAGCATGTCGTCGGGGTTCATGTTGGCAATGAAAGTATCGGCCAGTTCGCGACCCATCTGTTTGAGCGGGCCATAGCCGTGCGGTTGAAAATAGAGGAGCAACCGCCCCGGAAATGCGTGAAGCGCCGACAAAGTGGCAGCGATCTTGTCGGGGTTATGGCCGAAATCGTCGATGACGGTAATGCCGCTCGCAGTGCCGACAGTTTCCATGCGTCGTTTCAGGCCGGTAAAGCCGGATAGCGCGGCCACGGCTTCGCCGAGCGATACGTCGGCGAGTTGCGCGGCTGCGAGGGCGGCCAGTGCATTCGATATGTTATGCGCGCCCGGTACGCCCAGTCGGCATTCGACGCCGTTTACCTGAAAACGGCTCCCATCCGGGAGCAACGCAACGTCGACCGCGCGCAAACGTACGCCGGCACGCTGGCCATAAGTATAGGCTGTAAGCGGGGACAGCGAGCGCGCTTCGACGTCATCGACGTTCACCGCACCCTGTTTTGCGACATTGATAAATCGGGAAAACAGGTCGCGTAACTCCGACATCGATTTGTGGTCGTGCGATATGTTGTGCAGCACGCCGATGGTCGGATTGTACAGCGCAATCGATCCATCGCTTTCGTCGACTTCGCTGACAAAGATATTGCCCGAGCCCACCCGCGATCCGCTGCCATAGTTTTTCATGATCGCACCGTTCATGATCGTCGGGTCGCGGCCCGCCTGATCGAGTATCCAGCCGATCATGCCGGTCACGGTCGATTTACCGCTGGTCCCGCCGACGGCAATACTGACGGGTGCGGCATTGAACAGTTCGGCGAGCAGTTCGGCGCGGGTCATGCGGGAACAGCCGAATTCGGTCGCGCGGACGATGTCGGGCACGGTCGCTTCGACGGCGGCCGACGCAACAACGATTTGATCGCGCGACACGATGCCGCTGCCGTCCTGGGCATGCAGCCCGATGCCCTTTGCGGCGAGCGCTTCAAACTTTGCACTCAGTCGTCCCTGATCGAGCGATCGGTCCGAACCTGCGACCTCGTGCCCTTTTGCCGCGACGATTTCGGCAAGCGGCAGCATGCCCGACCCGCCGACACCCACGAAGAAATAGGATTTTGTCATTTTCGCGCTATCATCATTTCGTCGAAGGGGAGCAAGCCGTGAAGATTGCCGTTGTCGCACCGGCCAACACGCTGCCTGTCGACGTGCCTGCCAAAGTCGTCGCGCTTGCCGAAGCGCGGTTCGGCCACAAAGCGCCCAAGATCGAATTTCACAAACAATGCTTCCTGTCATCGGGCCATTTCGCGGGGCCCGATCAAGCACGCGAAGATGCGCTGGTCGACGTCGCCAACGACCCCGATGTCGACGCAGTCTGGTTCGCTCGTGGGGGATATGGATCGAACCGTATTGCCGAACGCGCAATTGCGCGAATGGGGCCAGCGGCGCGGAAAAAGCCCTTCATCGGTTACAGCGACAATGGGTTTATCCTCGCCGGATTGCTGGCAAAAGGGGTTGGCGAGCCGGTGCATGCCCCGATGCCCAGCGACATCAACCGGCCCGGCGGCGATGCGGCCGTGGCGCGCACGCTCGACTGGCTGATGCTGCGCGGTGAACCGCGATTGCGCTATTATTTCGGCGATCTGCCATACGATGCAGGCGGCGGAAAATACGCTGCGTTCAATTTGATGGTATTTTGCCAGCTGCTCGGCACGCCGCTGCAACCCGACCTTGCCGGCCGCACGCTGATGCTCGAAGAAGTCGATGAAGCGCTTTACGCCATCGATCGCTGTTTGTTTCAGACGACGTCGAACCCGGCTGTCCGCAAGGCGGCAGGCATCATGCTCGGCCGATGCGCACCGATCCCGCCGAACAATCCCGATTTCGGCATCGATGAAGAAGCGATCGCACGGCATTGGTGCCTGATTTCAGGGATCGCCTATCTTGGCCGCGCCGACATCGGTCACGATATCGATAATAAAGTCGTGCCGTTCGGCTAAACCGCGAGCGTTTCGCGTCCGATCATCGCTCCGAGCCGGGCTACGGTGACCCCGTCGAGGTCGGGCAAAACGGCCGATGCCCCGTCGAACGTGCCGCCTGCCCATATCTTGCCCGGTACGACGAATGTGGCAATCCCCGCGGCAAGGGCCGCTGCCATGCTGGGTGCGCTGTCTTCGATCGCGACGACTTCGCTGGCATCGACGCGCAACCGTTCGAGCGCGGCGAAATAGATGTCGGCTGCGGGCTTGATCGCGAAAACATCCTCACCCGACAGGATCACGTCAAACTGATCGGCGATCGGTGGTCGCGTCGCTGCAAACATTGCATCGATATTGGCGCGTGACGTCGTCGATGCGAATGCGGTCTGCATCGCGTGCGCTTTGGCATCGGCGACGAGTGCCGCAACACCGCGGTTTAGCGGCAGGCCTTCGCGCGTCATGATGTCCTGGAAAATCTGGCTTTTTGCATTGTGCAGCGCGCTGACGGCATCGGCGCTAAGCGTGATACCCTTGATCTCGGCAAATTGCGCGATCCGGTCGCTGCCACCGACGACGGCCTGACGCCCCGAAACCATCTCGCGATAGGTGGCGGCATCCCATTGCCAGTCGTGACCCGCATCGCGGAACGCGAGGTTGAACGCGCGCCGCTGTAATTCCGACGTTTCGGTCAGCGTGCCGATCGACCCGAATATCACTGCTTTCAAATACGCCATGCCGTCGTCTTTCGTCCGATTGTTTAAGTAGTAACCACAAACCGCCCGAACGGTTTCATCGATCACGCTGCCCTTGCCGCACATGCCACAGGTCGGCATATGCGCGCACTATGTCAGTTATGCTAAAAATAAGCCTGCCCGATGGTTCGGTTCGCGAAGTTGCCGCCGGAACCACACCGGCCGACATCGCCGCCAGCATTGGTCCGGGCCTTGCCAAAGCGGCGATCGCGGCGCGCGTGGACGGCGAAATGCGCGACATCGGGCGCCCGCTGGAATCCGATGCGGCACTTGCGCTGATCACCGCGCGCGACGAAGCCGATGCGCTCGAACTGGCGCGGCATGACTTTGCGCATGTCCTTGCCGAAGCAGTGCAGGCGCTGTTCCCGGGCACGCAGATCACGTTCGGGCCGTCGACCGATGATGGCTTTTATTATGATTTCGCGCCCAGGGACCGCCCGTTTACCGACGACGACCTGCCTGCGATCGAAGCTGAGATGCGCGCAATCATTGCACGCGACCAAAAGCTCGTCCGCGAAGTCTGGTCGCGCGCCGACCTCATCGCGCGCTGGCAGGCGACGGGCGAGACATTCAAAGCCGAATGGGCCGCCGAACTCCCCGAAGGCGAAGAGATTACTGTCTATCGCAGCGGCGACTGGATGGACATGTGTCGCGGCCCGCATCTGGCGTCGACGGGCAAACTTGATCCGCAGGCCTTCAAGTTGATGCGCGTGTCGGGTGCATATTGGCGCGGCGACCAGAACAACCCGCAACTCTCGCGCATTTACGGCACCGGCTGGCTGAACAAGAAACAACTCGATACGCACCTCGTCAGGCTCGAGGAAGCCGCCAAGCGCGACCACCGCAAGATCGGCCAGGAAATGGACCTGTTCCATTTGCAAGCCGAAGCACATGGATCGGTGTTCTGGCATCCCAATGGCTTTGTCATCTATCGCGCGCTTGAGGCTTATATGCGCCGCCGGCTCGATGCGGCGGGCTATCTCGAAGTGAAAACGCCACAGATCATGGACGCGCGCCAGTGGGAACAATCGGGTCACTGGGGCAAATATCGCGAGAATATGTTCGTCATTCCCGACGAAGTACCCAACACCGACGATGACGGCCCGGTCATTTCGGACAAGGCGCAGTGGATGGCGCTGAAACCGATGAATTGCCCTGCGCATGTTCTGATTTTCCGGCAGGGGATAAAATCCTACCGCGACTTGCCGCTGCGGCTTGCCGAAATGGGCTGCTGTCACCGCAACGAACCGCATGGCGCGCTCCACGGCCTGATGCGCGTGCGCCAGTTCACGCAGGACGATGCGCATATTTTTTGTCGCGAGGATCAGATCGTCGACGAAATCGCCAAATTCTGCGATCTGCTCGACGTCATCTATAAAGACCTTGGCTTTTCGGATTACGCAATCAAACTCGCGCTGCGCCCCGAAAAGCGTTTCGGCACCGACGCTATGTGGGACTGGTCCGAACAATCGATGCGCGATGCCGTAAAGGCGACCGGGCGCGACAATGCCGACTGGGGCTGGCAGGAACTGCCCGGCGAAGGCGCATTTTATGCGCCCAAGCTCGAGTTCCACCTGACCGACGCGATCGGGCGGACGTGGCAAGTCGGCACGATACAGACCGATACCGTGCTGCCCGAACGGCTCGATGCCAGCTATGTCGCTGAAGACGGCGCAAAGCACCGGCCGGTCATGCTGCACCGTGCGATCCTCGGGTCGTACGAACGATTCATCGGCATCCTCATCGAACATTATGCGGGCAAATTTCCATTGTGGCTGGCCCCGGTTCAGGCCGTGGTCGCAACCATCGTATCCGATGCCGATGATTATGCGCATCAGGTCGTCGCAAAACTCGCAGCCGCGGGTATCCGCGTGCAAAGCGACCTGCGCAACGAAAAGATCAATTACAAGGTCCGCGAACATTCGCTGGCGAAAGTTCCGCATTTGCTGGTCGTCGGAAAGCGCGAAGCCGAGGAAGGCAAAGTTGCCATCCGCACGCTTGGGTCCGATGGTCAGCGGATCATGACCGTCGACGATGCGGTTGCGATGCTTGCCCGCGAAGGCACGGCGCCCGATCTGAAGTGATACCGGTTGGCCACAGCATGCCGCGCAATCATCCGCCGGCGCTTTCCAAACGCGCCGCTTGTCCCTATGTTTGCGCTTCTTAATCAAAAACCACAGGAGTTCCGACTATAGCACCGCCCATGACTCGCCGCCCGCTCGGGGGCGCGCCAATGCCGAACAACGGCCCCCGCTTTAACGAATTCATCGTCTCCCCCAAAGTGCGCGTGATTGACGAAAACGGCGAAAATCTCGGCGTAATGTTTACCCGCGAAGCCATGGAAGCAGCGCGTGAAATCGGCCTCGATCTCGTTGAAGTATCCCCGAATGCCGACCCGCCCGTCGCCAAATATCTCGACGTCGGCAAATATAAATATGAGGCTCAGAAAAAAGCCAATGCTGCGCGCAAATCGCAGCACACGCAGGAGATCAAAGAGATCAAGATGCGGCCGAATATCGACGACCATGATTACAATACGAAAATGAAAAAAATCGTCGAGTTCATTGGTGAGGGCGACAAGGTCAAAGTGACATTGCGTTTCCGCGGTCGCGAACTGGCGCACGGCCAGCTTGGCATGGTTTTGCTCCAGCGGGTGCAGGCCGATACGGCCGAAACCGCCAAAGTAGAGGCCTATCCACGGATGGAAGGTCGTCAGATGCTGATGGTGTTGTCACCCAAATAAACCGCTTCCGTAACGGAAAGCCGGATTGGGCATCATCCGACTGTTGCAAAAAAGCCGCGATTTTCTGGAAAACGGCGCATTCGTGCGTGTGGCGCTGGCGGCTGTCGATCGATCACAGTAACTCTTGCGTTAATCGGACGAAAGGTCCGCGGGTTCTGAGGAGAGACTGATGCCTAAATTTCGCTTGATGCTGTCGGCTGCGCTTTGCACATTCACTGCACCGGTCTTTGCGCAAACCGCGCCCGCGACCCCCGCACCACAGACTTCGCAAGTCGATGAAGGCAATACCGGCGACATCATCGTCACAGCAACGCGCCGGTCCGAAGCGTTGTCGGATATTCCGCTCGCCGTGTCGGCAGTGACCGCGCAAAGCCTGGCAAATTCGGGTGCGAGCGACATCCGCGCCCTCAATCAGCTGTCGCCGTCGTTGCTTGTCTCGTCAACTTCGTCCGAAGCAGCCGCCGGCGGCGCGCGTATCCGCGGCATCGGAACGGTCGGCGACAACCCCGGCCTCGAAAGCTCGGTCGCGACTTTCGTCGACGGTGTGTATCGCAACCGCGCCGGTGTCGGCCTGTCGGAACTGGGCGCGATCGACCGTATCGAAGTGCTGCGCGGGCCACAGGGAACATTGTTCGGCCGCAACGCATCGGCCGGCCTGATCTCGGTCATCACGGCAAAGCCATCGTTCAACTTCGGCGCGACCGGCGAAGCGACCTACGGCAATTTTGAAACCATCCGCGTCGGCGGCGGCATCACCGGCCCGCTCAGCGAAACGATCGCAGCACGCCTCGACGGCATTTATTTCAAGCGTGATGGCTTCTTGAAAGACGTCGTGTCGGGCCGCCGCATCAACAACCGCGATCGCTGGCTCGTGCGCGGACAGATGCTGTTCCAGCCAAGCGACGATCTTTCGGTTCGAATCATCGGCGATTATGCCAACCGCAAGGAAGAATGCTGCGGCGCGGCATATCTTCCCGCGCAAAACGTGACGCGCGCGACTGATGGCAGCCTCGTGTTCAGCCCCAGCTCGATCGCCGCTCTCGAGCGTGCGCTGGGTGGCATCATCAATGACGACACATTCAAACGAAATGTCTCGATCACGCCGGGTATCGGCTATCGTGGCGACGTCAAGGATTGGGGCGTTTCAGGTGAACTGAATTACAGCTTTGGCGATGCGACCCTGACGTCGATCACCGCCTATCGCGACTGGAAACTGGTTCGCGGGCAGGACGCCGATTACAACAATCTGTCGATCCTGCAGCGTCCGGGGACCGACGCCAACGCGCAACGTCAGAGTTTCCAGACGTTCACGCAGGAGCTTCGTCTGCAAGGGACGGCATTCGATGAAAAACTCGACTGGTTGATCGGCGGCTATTACGCGAACGAGATCCTGAAGCTTCGCGACAATCTCGAATATGGCACCGATTACGAACGCTATTCGAACTGCGTTGTGGCTGCCGGCCTTGCTGGGTCCGCCGCGGGAATCGGTATTCCAAACCTGCTGAACCCGGCCGCACCGGGTTGCGTCAATCCTGCGGCTGCCGCTTTAATCCCGACAAATATACCGGCGCTCGCTGCGCTGGCAGGCCCGGCGCGCCTCTTTGCCGGGCTTACGATCCCGAACACGTTCGGATACCGCGCGGTTGCCGCCGCAGCCGGTGCGCCGACAGCACAATTGAACGGAACGCGGCTTAACGACACATTTAAGCAAAGCAGCCGGAATTTCGCGGTCTTCACGCACAATGTCATCAAATTCACCGACTGGGCCAGCCTTACGCTCGGTGCGCGTTATACGAACGAAAAGAAGACGCTCGATGCGACCTTCAATGACAACAACACGCTGTGCGCCGCGCTTCGGGCGAGTGCCACATTGGGCGGACTGGCTGCGTTGCCATGCGTCATCCCGAACGTACCGGGCGGCAGTTATGCCCAGAACGGTGCGATAAAGAGCGAAGACAAAATCACCGGAACTGCTGTGCTCAGCATCAAGCCGGTCGACGACCTGCTGGTCTACGCAAGCTTTTCACGCGGTTATAAAGCCGGCGGGTTCAACCTCGACCGGTCGGGCCTGACTTATGGTGCGCCCAACCTCAATCAGCTGACGTTCGAACCCGAAATCGTTAATTCTTTCGAATTCGGGTACAAGCTCAACAAGCCTGGTTTCGATCTGAACATCGCGGCATTTTATCAGCGCTTTGGCGGTTTCCAGCTCAACACATTCAACGGCGTCAACTTCATCGTCGTCAACGTCGATCAGTGCAAAACCTCGCTGAACGGTGCCGATCGGGATTTGAGCAATGTCACCGGCGCGTGCACCAGCGGTACCAAAGCGGGCGTCACATCGAAGGGCCTCGAAATCGAAGCCTTCATGCGGCCGGCACGTCATGTCGCCGTCAACCTCGGCCTGACTTATACCAACACGCGTTACGCCAATAATCTGGTCGGCGTGAACGGTACGGCATTCCCCGGCGCGCTGTTCCAGTTGCCCGGCCGTCGCCTGTCGAACAGTTCGGAATATGTCGCGACCGGATCGTTCAGCTGGACACCGCCGATCGGTTCAGGCGGTCTTTCGGGACTCGTTTATGTCGACACGCGCGTACAGAGCGACACCAATACCGGTTCTGATCTCGATTTCGAAAAGATCCAGGATGCCTTTGCCGTTACCAACGCGCGTATCGGACTTCGCGGTGCCGAACAGAAGTGGGCGCTGGAATTGTGGGCGCAGAATATCTTCAACGTAAATTATCAACAGGTCACGTTCGACGCGCCGTTGCAGGGTGGCGGCACGACGCGGCAGACCGCACAGTTCGGCACCGCAACGAATCAGCTTAACGGTGCGTTCCTTGCCGAGCCGCGCACTTACGGCATCACAGCACGGTTCAAATTCTGATCTGACTTCGGTTGGCGCCGCTGTTTTGAACCGGTTTCAAAGCAGCGGCGCTCCGGCCCCAAAGGCTGTGATAAAATAATCCATGGTCATGTCGTCCGACAGGTGAAAGCCGCGGGCCAGGCCGAATTTAATGCCGCGGGTGTCGCCGATTGCCAGGCCTGCCGCAACGATATGGCTGCTCAGCTGTTCGGGCGTCAGGAACTTGACCCAGTCGTGCGTGCCGCGCGGAATACCGCCAATCGTCTCACCGATGCCGATCAGCGCAAATCTGGACAATGGCGTGCGGTTGGGCGTCGACAGAATCAGCATGCCGCCGGGCGCGAGCAGCGCTGCCAGATCGGCCACGAACCGGCCCGGGTCGGCGACATGCTCGATGACTTCGAGACAAGTGATCAGGTCGAATTGTTCGCCCTCAACCGCATCGAACTCGCCAGCGCGGTAATCGATCGCCAGCCCCGATTGTGCTGCATGCTGCCGGGCAACGCTGATGTTTTCGGGCGCGGCATCGACACCGGTGACGGCGCCACCCATTCGCGCGAGCGGTTCGCTCAGCAATCCCGCACCGCAGCCCATATCGAGCACACGCTTGCCGTTTAACGGCTTTCGCACTTTGGGATCACCACGCCAGTGCGCATCGACGCGCTCTCGGATGTAGCGCAGGCGCACGGGATTTAGCCGGTGGAGCATCGACGACGATCCCTTCGGGTCCCACCAGTCCGCTGCCATGCTGCCGAACCGTTCGGCTTCATGCGGGACGATGTTCGTGGTGCCCGCGTCCGTCGTAGTTGCCTTCGCCATGCGGGCTTCCTATCAGCCGCACAGGCAAAAGCCCACGGGGGAAGTTGAGCGCAATGGCGCGGATCGTGATGAAATTCGGCGGCACGTCGATGGCGGGGATCGAGCGCATCCGCAGTGTTGCCGCGCGCGTGAAACGTGAAGTCGAAGCGGGCAACGAAGTCGCTGTCGTCGTCAGTGCAATGGCGGGCGAAACCGACCGGCTCGTCGGGTTCTGCAAAGAGGCGTCGCCGCTTGCCGACGCTCGCGAATATGACGTCGTGGTCGCATCGGGCGAGCAGGTGACGGCAGGACTGCTCGCGATTGCCCTCCAAGCCGCAGGCGTACCGGCGCGAAGCTGGATGGGCTGGCAATTGCCCATCACGACCAATGACGCGCATTCATCGGCGCGAATCGAAGCGATCGAAACGACCGCGCTGAAAGCTGCGCTATCCGGCGGCGAAGTTGCCGTCATTCCGGGCTTTCAGGGCATGGCGCCGGACGACCGCGTCTCGACGCTCGGTCGCGGCGGATCGGATACATCAGCGGTTGCGGTGGCCGCCGCGATCAACGCCGACCGCTGCGATATCTACACCGATGTCGACGGCGTCTACACGACTGACCCGCGCATCGTGCCGCGCGCGCGCAAATTGAAGCGCGTGACGTACGAAGAAATGCTCGAGCTGGCGAGTGTCGGCGCTAAAGTCCTGCAAACCCGTTCGGTCGGCCTGGCAATGAAAGAAGGCGTTCGCATTCAGGTGCTGTCGAGTTTCGACGACCCAACCAACTCGGCAACTGCCGATACTCTGCCCGGAACAATGATCGTCGGTGATGACGAGCTAGGAGACGATGTGGAAAGCCAGCTGATCACGGGCATTGCCCATGACAAGAACGAGGCCAAAGTCACACTGACGGCAGTGCCCGATACGCCGGGCACCGTGTCGCGGATTTTCGCGCCGCTCGCCGCGGTCAGCATCAA
>JANLWD010000127.1:0-1614 GCA_031364345.1 Sphingomonas sp. | reverse complement strand
ATCGCGGTGCCGACCGGCATCAAGATTTTCAGCTGGATCGCGACAATGTGGGGCGGTTCGATCAGCTTCAAAACGCCGATGATGTGGGCGCTCGGGTTCATTTTCATGTTCACCGTCGGCGGTGTCACGGGTGTCGTGCTCGCCAATGGCGGCATTGATACGTATATGCACAACAGCTATTATGTCGTGGCACATTTCCATTATGTGCTCTCGCTCGGTGCCGTGTTCTCGTTGTTCGCCGGATTTTATTACTGGTTCCCCAAAATGAGCGGGCGGATGTACAACGAGGCGCTTGGCCAGATTCATTTCTGGACCTTCTTCGTTGGTGTCAACATCCTGTTCTTCCCGATGCATTTCCTCGGGCTTCAGGGAATGCAGCGGCGTATCCCCGACTATACCGATGCGCTGCGTGACTGGAATTATGTCGCCTCGGTCGGCTATGTCATCATGGCAGCGTCGATGGCAGTATTCTTCGTTAATCTGGCGTGGGCATTCCTCGCCGGACGTAAGGCCGAAGACAGCCCATGGGGCGAAGGTGCGACAACGCTCGAATGGACATTGTCGAGCCCGCCGCCCTATCACCAGTTCGAAACGCTGCCGAAGATCGATTAACTTTTTCCCCTCTCGCAAGCGGGAGGGGAGGATATTGACCATGACCACGACGATATTGCCTGCGCAAACGCTTCCCGCTGACTGGCGCGATCTTTTCGCGTTGACCAAGCCGCGCGTAATGCGATCGGTCGTTTTTACGGCACTTTGTGGCATGCTCGCTGCACCCGTCGCGATGCCGCCCGCGCTCGGGATTGCTGCCATTCTGGCGATCGCGCTCGCTGCTGGTTCGGCTGGTGCGCTCAACCAATGGTACGAAGCCGACATCGACGCGCTAATGCAGCGCACGGCAAACCGGCCTTTGCCTGCGGGGCGGATCACGGCGCAGACGGCATTGCATTTCGGCGTCGGGCTCGGCGTGTTTTCGGTGGCGTTGATGTATCTTGCGGCCAACGTATTCGCCGCTGCATTGCTGGTCGTATCGATCCTGTTCTACGTTCTTGTCTACACCGTCGGCCTGAAACGGCGCACGCCGCAAAACATTGTCATTGGTGGTGCGGCAGGTGCCTTTCCACCGCTGATCGGCTGGGTTGCGGCAACCGGTGACGTGACGCTGCTTCCAATTTTGATGTTCGCCATCATTTTCCTCTGGACACCGCCGCACAGCTGGGCACTCGCACTGTTGATCCGCGACGATTATGCCAAGGGTGGCGTGCCGATGCTGCCCGTGGTCGCGGGCGCTCGCACGACGCGCGCTCAAATGCTCGGTTATGCGCTGTTGATGGCCGGGGCGGCTGTCAGCCCTTGGGTTTTCGGACTGGCGAGCGCCGTTTACGGCGCGGTAGCGGCAGTCGGTTCTGCTATTTTTGTCGCGCTGACCGCGTGGTGCCTGGTCGCCGATGCACCGACACCGGCGACGATGAAGCCTGAACGCGCATTGTTCATTTATTCGATCGGTTATGTTTTGGTGATTTTCGCCGCACTGGCTGTCGACCGGAATTTTCTATGACGCCCGATGATGAATTCACGCGCCGTCGCAAATCGCGCGCGGTTGTGACAGCAGTT
>JANLWD010000124.1:0-5375 GCA_031364345.1 Sphingomonas sp. | reverse complement strand
GGGTTCCTCGCGAAGAATCCGCTTGGCGGGCAGCATCATGTCTGTTTCGAAGTGCCCGATATTTATGCGGCCAAGGCGGAGTTTGAGGCGCTCGGCAAGAAAGTCCTCGGCAAGCCCCGCATCGGCGCGCACGGCACGCTGATTTTCTTTGTCCACCCGCGCGACATGGGCGGGATGCTGACCGAGATCATGGAAAGCCCCAAAGAAGCACACTAGACTTACGTTAACGTAAAGCGCTAGCGAGTGCATATGACGTATGAAACCATAAAGATCGCGCGCCACGGCGACGTCCTGACGCTGACGCTCAACAAGCCCGACCGCTTGAATGCAGCATCACTTGCGATGGCCGACGAACTCAGCGCGGCACTCGATGATCTGCGCGGCGCGCGTGCGGTGCTCCTCACAGGGGCGGGGCGGGCATTTTGTTCGGGTGCCGATCTTCAATCGCGCGGCGATGCGTCGGTGAGTGGCGGGCAGGCGTCCTATGCGGCGCTGACGCGGCATTATAATCCGCTCATGTTGAAGCTCGCGCGGTTGCCGGTACCGATCGTGACGGCAGTCAACGGACCCGCAGCGGGCATTGGCTGTTCGCTGGCGCTTGCGGGTGATTTCGCGATTGCGGGCAATTCCGCTTATTTCCTGCAGGCATTCGTGAATATCGGTCTCGTCCCCGATGGCGGCGCGAGCTGGATGCTGCCGCGCCTGATCGGCAAAGCCCGCGCAACCGAAATGATGTTGCTGGGCGAAAAAATTCCGGCCGCGAAAGCCGAAAGCTGGGGCCTTGTTTACAAATGCGTCGATGACGCCGTCCTGATCGACGAGGCGCGCGCGCTGGCAGCCAGACTGGCCGCGGGACCGACAGTCGCGATCGGCGTCATGCGACAGAATATCGCAGCTGCGCTCGACGCCGATTATGCGAGCGCGCTTCTGGCCGAAGCCGAAGGACAGCGCATTGCCGCAAACAGTGCTGACGCTATCGAGGGCGGCGTCGCTTTCCTGCAAAAACGCAAGGCGGCGTTTCAGGGTCGTTGACGTCCGGTCATGCGCGTGGCACGCCGAACGTGCTGCGGGTGTAGCTCAATGGCAGAGCAGAAGCTTCCCATGCTTACGACGAGGGTTCGATTCCCTTCACCCGCTCCAGATCTGCGCTGAACGGGCGGATAGCCATCGCCTGACGAGCTGCAGGGCCGCGATGTCCCGAAATGCGACAGGGCGTTGATTATGCGCTGCTTAACAGCTTGTTATTGTCCTTTAACATTTGCATACAGATGTATCGGAAATGAACGGACGCATCAGTATGCGGCAAGGTTCTCCGTTCAGGCTGCCATCATGATGCAGCGCTGCGTCGGGTTGCACCAATATTGGCTGAGCATGCCGCTGGCATGGTCAAAAAAACGGGGAATTTTCATGCCTAATCTTTCGAAATTCAAAACAGTTTTGCGTTCGGCCATTGCTGGCGCGGCACTGCTTGGAACCGCTGGTGCCGCAAACGCTGCACTGACGATCAACCTGACATTCATAGCTGGAACCAGCATTCAGGCGCAGAATGCGTTCACGGCGGCCGCGGCACGCTGGACAAATGCTTTCACCGACAATGCCACGCTGGCACTGACTGTCGGTACGGGCACGCTCGGGCCAAACATCCTGGCGCAGGCCGGTTCGGCAAGGACGTCATATTCCTACTCGGCGTTCAAGGCAGCACTGGCGGCTGACATTACGTCGGCAACCGATACGACGGCAGTTGCGAATCTTGTGGCGGGACCGTCGTTCGGCATGCTGATCAACCGCACTGCCGACAATCCCAACGGTGTCGGCTCGTCGACGGCCTATCTTGACGCTGCGGGTGCGAACAACGAAACCGTGCGGATCACCAACGCGAATGCGAAAGCGCTCGGGCTGACGGTGACGCCCAGCACAGTCGGTGGTGCATGCACTTTGGCATGCGATGCGTTCATCCAGTTCAGCAATACGCTGCCGTTCGACTTTGATCCAACAGATGGCGTCAATGCAAACGAATATGATTTCGAAGGGATTGCTGCGCACGAAATCGGGCACGCGCTTGGCTTCATCAGCGGTGTCGACGTCCTCGACGGCAACAGCACCACAAGCTTCTTCAACGCTGACCAATTCACTTTCGTCAACTCGCTCGACCTGTTTCGCTTTTCGACGCAAAGCACCGGGACAGCGGGCGGCGTGATCGACTTTACTGCAAGCACGGGTGCCAAGTATTTCTCGATCGATCGCGGTGTGACGGTCGGCCCTGGCTTTTCAACCGGTCAACTCTTTGGTGACGGTCGTCAGGCAAGCCACTGGAAAGACAATCTTGGCCTGGGCGTGATGGATCCGACTGCGGGCCTCGGCGAGCGCTTGACGATCGGCGCAAATGACTTGCGCGCATTCGATGCCATTGGCTGGAATTTGCGCCCGACGATCGGTGCGGTTCCAGAACCGGGAACATGGGCAATGATGCTGGCAGGTTTCGGCATCGTCGGTGGCTCACTGCGCCGTCGCAAAACGGCAAGGATTGCCGCGGCAGTCTGACTGCGGCGGTAACTGTCACTTCAAATCACATTGCCACGGGGCAGTTGCGCATTGCCGTGACTGCCCCGTTTTTTATGTCGCCCACGTGTCGTTTTCGGGCTTGTTTCCTACAGCCGTAAAACGCACCGAGTTGTCCGGACATATTTGCATTTGCACAGCGATCGTCTAGCCTTTGCGTCTGGGAGCGGTAACGGATGCGGGTTTTGGGACTGTTGCTTGCGCTGGTCGCAACGCCGGGCGTGGCGCAGCGGTTGATTCCTGGCATCTACAACAACGAAGAGGAAGTCTATTTCGCCAGCGAAGCGGGCACTTTAGCCGCGCCGTGGACGGCTATCATGGTCGATGCGGACGGCGTCCCCCATGCAGCCGACATGTTTGGCACCGTTCGAAACGCCCAGCACACCGTCGCCATGACTGGTCTTACTCAGCTGAATGCACAGACGCTTGTCCTGCAACTGCCCCGCGGCGCCACGACGACACTGCGCCGCGCGCGGCCCGTGACGTGCTGGGGAACAGTGCCACGGTTCGCGAAAAAAGCTGACGGCAGCGACGACTGGTATTTCGCTTCGGGCCTGAAACTGCATGATCAGGGCGGGCGCGTTACATTCGGCGGTGGCGACAGCGGTGCGCCACCGGTCATCCTGCGAATGCGCAATGTCGTGTGGCCATCGGGGCCGAACAAACCCAGTCTTGTCCTGTATGTGCACAAGCCCGACAGCCCCGACCGCGCCGAAAGTTACAGTTGGGCCGATCCGGCGGCAAAGCGGATCGGCATAAATTTGCGCTGGATGCAGGCCAGTTGCACGATCGATTGAGGGAGAATGCGATGAAGTTACTTACTCTTGCAATTCTGGCGACGGCGATGCTTGCCGGACCGGCACAGGCGCGGATGCTCGATCCCAAAATACCCGCCGATGCGCTCGAAATTTCAAAGCGTTTTCAGTGCGGTGAAGCCGACGGAAAGCCCGCGACATATCATTTCGCCGGCAAAATCTATGCGCGGGTCGAAGGCGAACCCGACCGGTTGCTGTTCATTGCCGAGGGCATGAATGTGCGGCAATGCGTGGCGGTCGACGATCCGAAACGCGGCCGGGGATACCGCCTCGTCAGCCGTGAAGTGCTGTTCTACATCGATCCGAAAACCGGCGAAATCCTGAGGCAGTGGACCAATCCATGGTCGGGCGAGACCGTCGATGTGATGCACATTCACAATGATCCGGTGAACCAGCGGCCCAGTTTTGCGGTCGGGATCGACGGCAAGTCGATGACATTTGGCGGGCGACGCGAAGGCAAATGGCTGTTCATGCCGATCGAGGTGCCGCTGTTTTACGAAAATGTGCTCGGTGGCGCCTATCAGGATTATGTCGGCGGCAAATATCACGCGATGGAAATTTTCGATTTTGTGGCCGACGCAAATGACATGCTCGATACCAAAAATGCGACGGCTTATCCCAGCGTATCGTGGGTGCGCGTATCTGACTGGATGCCGTGGATGAAACAGCGCGGGCGATCGGGTTTGCTGATTTTCAACGCCGTCGGATCGAAGCTGAAGTCGTTCGACGATTTGCCCTCAATCATGAAGGACGAGATTGCAAAAAATTATCCGATTTTTACAACGCCGCCGCCGGGTGACGATGCGCGGCCCAACGCCACGACATGGACCGTTTTCAAAGCGAAAATCGATGCCGCACGAAGCAATACGCCGCCCAAACCCTGACCGCCCAAACCCTGACCCGACCGCCACGCCCGACCGCAAGGACCCGTCAATGCCTGCTTACATGATCGTGATTGCCAAGATCGAGGATCGTGACGCCTTTATCGGCAGTTACGGCGTCGCGGCAGGCAAACTGGTCGCGCAGTTCGGCGGCAAATATGTTTTGCGCGGCCCGGGCGCCGAATTGCTCGAAGGCGATTTCGGCGACGGCGCGTCGATCGTGATATCCGAATGGCCCGACAAAGCGGCAGTCCATACCTTCTGGAACTCGCCCGAATATGGCGAAATCCGGAAATTGCGCGACGCTATTGCCGATGTGCAGGTCGTTGTTATCGAGGGCGACAAGATCAATGGCTGATATCATCGCGATTCTGGCTGTCCTCGCTGCTGCGACCGCACCCGCGCCAGCGACACGATCGAATGTCGCTGCGGGCGTCGAAAAACCGGCAATACCGGTGCCGACCGACATCCGGCGCACCACGATCATCGTGCGCAATATCGACGCCTCGCTCGCGCTTTACCGGGACGTCATGGGATTGCGGGTGAATTACGATGCGGTTGTGCCGATGTCGGGTGTCGGCCTTCCCGCGGGACCGCCGGGTGCCAAAGCGCGGCTGGTTCTGCTGAACGGCAATGACCCGTTCATCGGCTGGATCGGCTTGCTCGAATGGGTGGCGCCGCGGCTGCCCGACCCCGGCGCTTATGCAAAACGCATGGGGCCCGGCGGCGTCGTCATCGTGACCAATACCGATGATGTCCCGGCAAGATGTGCCGCCGCCAGAAAAGTGCCCGGCGTCACGATGACCAGCGAACCGCGCGCGCAAGTCTATCCCGGACGCAACGGTGCGGCGCCGATCCGCGTCATCGGATGCAATTTCTTTGACCCCGACGGTGTTTTGATCGAGATGAACCAATTGCAAAACTAAGGAGCGATGATGACCCGTGCGGCGCGCATCACGGCTTATGGTGGCCCCGAAGTCATCGAATGGATCGACGTCGACCTGCCCGCGCCGGGGCCGGGTGAAGTGCGCTTCCGGTCGACTGCGGTCGGACTGAATTTCATCGATACCTATCATCGGCGCGGGATTTACCCGGTGCCGTTGCCAAGCGGTCTCGGGCT
>JANLWD010000122.1:0-10877 GCA_031364345.1 Sphingomonas sp. | reverse complement strand
ATTGGCAAGGATGTTGCGCGCAATGCCGAGCGTTGACTGAAATTCCTCGAAATGATGCAGACCATTGAATGCCGCGCGCAGGATCAGGAACGACCATCGTTCACCCATCGCTTCCAGCGCGGCCGGCAGAGCACATTGCGCCAGTTCGCGCAGATTTTCTTTCAGCATTCCCATCCTGACACCAAGCCTATCGTTTTTTGGCTGACATGCAAATGCCATATAAGTTTTATGTTGCAACTTGAAACCTATCTCAGTAGGTAGTGATCCGCAACTTAACGAAAAGGAACCTCCCCATGGTCCGCATCGGCATGATCATCACTGCTACCGCACTCACATTGTCGCTTGGTGCCGCCATCGAACCCGCGCATGCGCAGTCACCGGCTTACCGCGCAGTCCCCGTCACCTCGGTCGCATCGGCAGACAGCGTGATTGCGGACGGCGTTTTGTGGCGTTGTGGCAGCGATGGCTGCACCGCAACGAACGCGACGTCGCGTCCGGCAATTGTCTGTGCCCAGGCCGCACGCAAAGTCGGCAAGCTGGCCAGCTTCACGGCGGGGACGCAGGCGTTCGACGAAGCAGCACTCGCCAAGTGCAATGCAAAGGCGAAAAGCTAAACCTTTATCGATCACGTGCGCCGGGGTGTGCTCCCTCTCGCTCTGGCGCAATTGCGGACCCGAAAGCCACGGCTTTCGGGTCCGTTTTTGTGTCAGAATTTCGTGCTGACTGTCAGGCGGATATTGCGCGGGGCGCCCGGCGTAATGTTGTTGTCGTTATGCGCGAACGGAAAATAAGTGATGTTGCCGACGTTTTCGACGTTGATCTGTGCATTGATTCTGTCGGTCACCTTGACGAACAGCGCGGCGTCAATTCGCGTATATGCGGGCAGTCGCGTGATGTTGCTGATCGACGCAAACTGGCTCGACTGATGCGAGATGCCGATGCCCGCGCCGACATGATTGGTGAAGTCATATCGGTTCCATAGCGACAGCTGATTGCGCGGGACTTGCCCGACCGCACGGCCTGCGGGTGCTGCCGTCGTGTTCGCCGAGATCACTGCTTTGGTATGCGCAAATGCCATGGCTGTTTGCCATTTTGGCGTAATCTTGCCGACCAGACTGATTTCATAACCCTCGGTCCGCTGGCTACCGGTTGGAACAACGGTTCCGGGCGTCGGGCCGGTTGCGCGGGTATTCGTGCGGTCGAGGCGATACACTGCGGCCGCGAGCGACAGGTTGGGTTTGACGTCCCACTTCGCGCCAATTTCATAATTGTCGAATTCTTCGGGGTCGAGCGTGGCGTTGGTCGCATCGAATGTCAGAAACTGATCGCCCGACTGTGGCAGAAACGACTTGGCCCAACTGACGTAAATCGATGCCTGCGGTACGGGTTTCAGGACAAGGCCGAGGCGCGGACTCCACAAGTCGTCGGTGCGTTCGACACGCGTTCCGGGGAAAATATTGTCGATGCCGATTTTCAGCCGGTCATAACGGATGCCCGCAATCACATCGACATAATCGGTGATGCCAATCTGATCCTGAAGATAGACCGACCATTGACTGAGCGCACTGTCGATCTTGCGGTTGCCGGCCCCGGGCACATTGCCCGCAATAAACGTCGGCACGGGAACGGCGGGATTGGACGAAACCGCAATCGTCGCCCGGCGATTGAACGGTGCTAAAATGGTCGGAAAAAATCCATTGATGCGCTCGCTCAGGCTGTCCTGCCGCGTATATTCGGCACCGAACAGGACGACATGATCGATCGCGCCGGCGTTGCCACGCCAGACCAGATTGGTCTGCCCGATAAAGCTGTTGCGTTCGAGAAGGTCGCGATACGCTTCGATGCCGACCTGTCCCGCCGACGGCACATTCGCAGCGGTGGCAGCATAAGCGTTCGAATAAATCTTGTCATAGACACCGTACAGCGTCTGTGCAGACAAGGTCAGCCCGCTTCCGATGTCGGTTTCACCGCGGAACCGAAGCATATTTGCATTAAACGATGCTTCGTTCACGCCGCGTGCGCCGAAAAAACTGTCGCGCAGCCCGCCTGATGGCGGGGCCGGCGTCGCGATCGTGCCCGTAAATGCCGACGGAATGCCGCGGTCGACGACGCGGTCATCCCGGACATATTCATAGCCGATCTGGATGCGCGTGTTGTCGCCGACATTCGCAGCAACAGTCGGGTTCAGGCCCCAGTGCTTGCCGTCGAAAGCGTCGCGGTGATTGGCCAGCGTTTCGTAAAAGCCGTTGAACCGCACGGCTGCGTTGTTGCCGAGGCCGATATTGGCGTCGACAGCACCGTACCAGGCGCCGAAATTGTCAACCGAGCCGGTTGCCTGCACCTGATTTTCGCCGAGTAGTGCGCCTTTGGAGATCCGGTTGACGACGCCGCCACCGCCGCCGCGACCGAAAACCATCGCATTGGCACCCTTGTGCACCTCGACACGATCGATGTTGTAAAAACTGCGGAAATATTGAACGTCGTCGCGCAGGCCATCGACGAAGAAATCGGCCGTCGAGTTATTGCCGCGCAATGTGATCTGGTCGCGATGCACTTCACCCTGTCCCGCAGAGACGCCGGGTAACAATCGCACCAGATCGGTCATCGAACGGATGGCCTGATCGCGGATCTGTTCATCGGTGACGACATTGATCGTCTGGGGAACATCGAGAATTGGGGTGCTTGTTTTCGTCCCGCTTGTCGTGTCGATCGTGCGATATCCCTCGATCTTGCCCGTGACGATGATCGGCTGTCCTTCGATCGGTGCTTCTTCGGCATGTGCGGCGCCGGCAAATGCAAGCGCAATCAGTGAAATAAAACCGGGGAGGTAACGCATCATAATCCTTCGACATCTGCGATTGATTCGCAATTGAGAAAGTTCGGTATTGATAACCGTTCGCAATTGCAACACAAAGCTGATGAGTTTTTCGATCATTCGGGCAGGTGTTGTGATGTTGAATCAATCTGGGCCATTGTTTGTCCCCAAGCGATGGCACCGCGCTGCGCTGCTGATATGGCTCAGGCGCGTTCATGCGTGGACCGGATTTTGGGGTGCACTGCTGTTCCTGCTGATGGGGTCGAGCGGGTTTCTGCTCAATCACCGGTCGATCCTGAAAATCGAAACCGGCAAACCGGTCGAAGTGTCGGCAATGGAAATCGCCGTGCGCCCGGGCCAGTTTGCCGACGCCGATGCGCTTGGCAGCTGGGCAAAAACGACGCTTGCGCTGCCGGTGGAAGGACGCGAGCCACCGCCGCCAAAGTCCGAACGAAAGGGCGATCGCTTTATGGGCAAAACGCTGCCGCAGGCTGAAAAATGGACGCGGACGTTTGCGCTTCCCGACAGCAAGATCACCGTAGACTACGTACCCGGTGCGCCGAATGTCACCGTGCGCAAGGACGCAGTCGGCGTGCTCGGCACCATGAAAAACCTGCACAAGGGGACCGGCGTTGGCATCGCATGGGTGCTGTTGATCGATACTATCGCCGGCGCGCTGATCGCGATGAGTTTGACAGGATTCCTGTTGTGGACTCGGTTGCACGGATCGCGCCTCGTCGCCGGGGGCATTGCTGCGGGTGCGCTGACCTGGGCGATTGCCGCTTTGGCGCCCTTTTTCGGTTAGCGCGCGAGCAGGACCCGGGCCTGCCCGGCAATCTGCGCAAGCATTGCCCCTGATGGCACGGCAACCATGCGCGCCCGGTCGATCAGCGCACGAAACTGCGTAACGCGCGCGCTGTGCGTCGCCAGCCACGCCGCGACGCGTGCTTCGGGATCGCTGGCATCGCGCGCCAGGAAATCGAGGCGGATCGTTTCGAAATCACGCGCGAGGCCCGAAATGAGCAGACGTTCCCACGGGTCGGTGGGTGACTGACGCATCGCCACGCCCTGTGCCCAGTCGAGCCCGAGCGCTGCGCCGAGCGTGACGAACGCGCGCGTCAGCACGAGTTCGTCGGTGCCAGTCCGGTTGCCGAGTGCCGCAAGCCCGATCGCGCCATCCATTTCGGCAAGCCGCACGACTTTGTCGACCAGTTTCGCAGGCGCACCTGCTTCGCTCAGCCGACGCGAGAAATCGCTTGCCTGTGTGCGTGCTTCTTCATGAAGCAAGCCGTCGAGTTGCGCGCCGAGCCGCGATACGCCGGGCAAAAGCGCGGCAAAGGCGTCGCCGACCGACCGCCCCGCCACGGCATTGCGCAACAGGTCGGCCATTTGCGCGCGCGCTTCCATCGCGACTTGCTCGAACAGCATCAGCCGCGCGCCTTCGGTCACATCGGCGGCATCGATCGCGTCCCACAGCGACCCGAGATCATAAAGCCGTTCGACAATGACGAACGCCGCCGCAATGTCGCCAAGCGATGCCCCTTCTTCTTCGGCAAGCTCGAACGGGTGGATCAGGCCGAGCCGATTGATCAGGCGATTGGCAATCTTGGTCGCCACGATTTCGCCGCGCAGTTGATGATGCTCGATCGCGGTGCCGTGCGCTTTTGCCATGGCCACGGGAAACGCGGCGCGCAGTTCGCTTGTCATCGCCGGGTCGTGCGCAACATCGCTATGTTCGATCGCATCCTGAAGCGCGAGTTTTGCCGTCGCGAGCAGGACGGACAATTCGGCACGCGTCAGGCCAAGGCCATCCTGTGCGCGGCGCGCGAGGATGTCGTTGCTCCCGAGCCCTTCGACGGCGCGGTCGAGCTTCTTGGCGGCCTCGAATGTTTCGATCAGGCGGATGTGCGACGGCATCGCGTTCGCGCCGCCGCGCTGCGCGATCGACAGGGCGAGCGTTTGCAGGCGATTGTCCTCGAGCACCAGATCGGCAACTGCATCGGTCATCTTTGCGAGCAGCTTGTTGCGGTTCGCCGTGGTCAGCGCGCCGCTTGCAACCTGGGCATTCAGCGCAATCTTGATATTCACTTCATGATCCGAACAATCGACGCCCGCCGAATTGTCGATAAAATCGGTGTTGATCCGCCCGCCGCGAAGGCCAAAGGCGATGCGTGCGGCTTGGGTGACGCCAAGGTTGGCACCTTCGCCGATAACGCGTGCACGGATGTCTTCGGCATCGACGCGCAGACCGTCGTTCGCCGGATCGCCGACCGCGCCATGCGCTTCGGTTGCGGCCTTAACATAAGTGCCGATGCCACCGAACCAGATCAGGTCGGCCGGGCTTTTGAGGATTGCCGATATCAGCGCTGCGGGATCGAGTTCGGCAGTATCAATGTCGAGGACCGCACGCGCTTCTTTTGAAAGTTTGATAGATTTTTCGGTGCGGGCATAAACGCCACCGCCTTTGGAAATCAGGCAAGCATCATAATCGGCCCACGACGATCGCGGCAGCGCAAACATCCGCGCACGTTCGTCCCAGCTCGCGGCGGGATCGGGATTGGGATCGATGAAAATGTGCCGATGGTCGAACGCCGCGACGATCTTGAGCGCCTTTGACAGCAACATGCCATTGCCGAACACATCGCCCGACATGTCGCCGCACCCGACCACGCGGACGGGGTCGCTCTGCACATCGATACCGGCTTCGGCGAAATGCCGCTGGACGGAAATCCACGCGCCTTTCGCCGTGATGCCCATCGCCTTGTGATCGTAACCGACCGAGCCCCCCGAAGCGAACGCATCACCCAGCCAGAAGCTGCGCTCGATCGCGATGGCATTGGCGACGTCGGAAAATGTCGCCGTGCCTTTGTCTGCGGCAACCACGAAATAGGGATCGTCGCCGTCATGAATGACGACATGCGCGGGATGGACGACTTTACCATCGACGATATTGTCGGTGACGGACAATAATGTGCGGATGAAGATGCGGTAACTTTCGGTACCCTCGGCCAGCCATGCCGTCCGGTCGACTGCGGGATCGGGAAGCGCCTTTGGATAAAATCCGCCTTTGGCACCCGTCGGCACGATGACGGCATTTTTGACGCGCTGCGCTTTCATCAGCCCAAGGATTTCGGTGCGGAAATCGTCGCGCCTGTCCGACCAGCGCAGGCCGCCGCGCGCGACCGGCCCGGCGCGCAAGTGAATGCCCTCGACGCGCGGGCTGTAAACCCAGATTTCGCGCCACGGCACCGGCGCGGGCAGGCCGGGGACAAGCGCGCTGTCGAATTTGAACGCAATCGCTTCGGCTGCGGCGGGCGCAAAGAAATTGGTACGCAATGTCGCGCGAACGACGCCGCGCAATCGTCGCAGAATGCGATCGTCGTCGATCGCTGCGACGGCAATCAGGCCGCGCTCGATACTCGCTTCGGCATCGACAGCATTTTTTCGCGCTGCGGGATCATGGCGCGACGCGAATAATGTGACGATGGCGCGTGCAAGCGTCGGCTGGCGCCGCAACGCATCGACGACAGTCATCAGGCCATAAGCCATGCCCGTCTGGCGCAGATAGCGGAACAGCGCGCGGAACAGCACGATATCGCGTGGCGACAGGTCGGCTGCGATCAGCAGTTCGTTGAAACGATCGTCCTCGGCCGCACCGGCAACCGTTGCCGCGATCGCAGTTTCGACAATGTCGGCGCGCGCAAGCACGGCCTTCGCGTTGCCCCCGGGCAAATCGACAACGAACCGGTGCATGTGGCCCAATCCGCCGTCGAGCACTGTCGACATTTCCTCGACCACCGAAAAGCCGAAATTTTCGAGCGCGGGAACCGTATCGGACAATGTGACCGGATCGAGACTGTAGAGTTTCAGCCGCAACCGGCCGACACCATCGTCGGCATTGCGATAAAGGCGAACATTGCGCGCTGCGCCATCGGGCAGGGCGTGCAGCCGGACGATGTCGAGAGCCGCTTCTTCGGCACCCGCACCGGTGCGGTAAGCAATCGGAAAAGCCGCGGCATATCGGATCGCCAGCCGAGCGGCGCGGCCCGAATCACCAAGATTGGCAAGGCTTGCCTCGACCGACGGCACCCAGCCGCGCACCATCGCGGCAATCTTGGTCCGAAGCGCCTCGGCATCGGGATCGCGTCCCGATTGACGGCGGTCGAAGGTATAGCGGATCAGTGCGACGCCGCTGTCGCCCATGTCGATCGACCAGCTGAGCAGGTCGGCGTCGGCCGCAAGCCCGAGCATTTCGGCAATGGCAACGCGCCGCGCCGTCGACAAATCGTCACGCGGCAGCCATACGAACGCGAACAGATGCCGGTCGAGCGCGTCTTCGGCGAGCACCAGTTCGGGTCGCGGCCGGTCGGCAAGCGACATCGCCGTCAGCGCCAGATTTTCGAGCGCCTCGGGCGCGATGCTGACCAGCAAATCGTGCGGCAGCGACGTCAGCGCATGCGACAGCGCCTTGCCGGCATGACCATCGGGCGAAAAGCCGAACTTGGCCTGCAACGAGACCAGACGCTCGCGCAGAACCGGAATGGCTTCGGGCGCAGCGGCAAGTGCAGCGCTGGTCCACAAACCGGCATGAACCGACATCCCCGCATCATTTGCGACAATGAACAGGTCGAGTGGCGCGCGCCGGTGGACGGTCGAAATGAAATTCGATTTGACGATCAGCGGTCCGTCGTTGACCGCAAGCCAGGCCATCGCGCGCCGGCGCGCCTCGGGCGACAACAGCGCATCGCCCGCGCGCTTGGCAATTCCCAATGCTTTCGACATTTTGCCAGCGGCATCGAACTGCGCCGAGCCAAGCAATGTCAGGTTGCGGTCGAGCAACCACGACAGCAGCGCTGCGCCTTCACTCGTGCCGAGCCGGTCGGCATCGGAAGCGACTGCCTTTTGCATTGCCCGCCAGTCGGTCACGGCTGCTCTGACATGACCCAGATTGGTTTCGATGTCGTTGATCAGCGCCTTGCGCCGTTTCGCATCGGGTCGTTCGGTTTCGAGGTAAATGAGCGACGTCGGCATGCCGTTGTCGATCACGGGATGCAAAATACGGTGCGTCGCAATGTCATGAGCCGCCACGGTTGCCGCGACCGAATCGACGAGAAACGGCATGTCGTTGTTGGCGATCGCGATGCGCATGATGCGCTGTCCGCGCGCATCGTTCCCGGTTTCGGAAGCGATTGCCGGGCGCTTGGGATTGTCGAGCGCTGCCTGCGAAAGCACAGCTGCGGCGGCACGGTCGTCGCGCCGGAAACCGTCGGTTTCGCCGGGCAATGCGCCGTCGGTCAATATTCGGGTCAGATTTTTGGCAGCGGTCGTCGGTTTGCGTGCGGTGGCCATATGCGCGTCCGTTGGTCCTTTTGAGCCGCACCTATGCGCGCGCCGTCAGACAAGCTCAACGGCAATATGGCCGCGAAGTTTAGCTTGTGATCGAACGCAGTGCGCGGTCCATCACTGCTTTGTCATCGGGCACGACACCAATGATGCCGACACGTTCGCCGTCGATCCGGCGCGCGACCAGCACGACGAATTCATCGTCACCCGGAAGGGTCAGCACGGCCTGCGTGTCCAGCGCGCGCGCGGCATCGCGTGCGGCGTCGGGCTTGGCCGGCTTGCCTTCGGGCCGGCGTTCGCGGCGGTCGGCGGCAACGATTGCTTTCAGGCCGCCGGGATATTGTTCGAGGAATACGCGCATGCCGCCCATGGGCAGTCCGTGACGTTTGCCATAGGACAAGGCGGCCCCGAATTCGGTCAGTCGCGTCTTGTCATAATCGACCCCGAAAACCAGCTTGACGATCGGCGTCATCGGCGCGCGGTCCTGCCCCACGATGCCGCTGTCACTCAACAGTTCGAGATAGTCGTTTTTGCGGACATCGGCGAGCAAAGCGAAATCATAAGCATGGCCGAGCGCATGATAGAGCGCGGTGCGGCCGCGGCTGTCGGCGTGGTGGAGCAGATCGGCACTTGCGCGCGCCGTTGCCAGCCAGTCGGCAAGGCCGACACCGACCGGATCGGGAACCGGTTCGAACACTTCGGTGTCCGGGCCCAGATCCTCGTCGAGGATTTCGGGGCGCGATTGCGGCACGCTGGGTTCTTCGACGGCGCTGGGGCCATCGGCCCACACCGGCATGGTCGGGCGCGGCGACTGCACGGCGAGCGCGCTGGTCAATTCGAGATTGAGCGTATCGGCTTCGGCGGCGCCGACGACTTCTTTCCAGTTGATGACACCGTAAACGAAATCGATCGTGTCATCGTCGGTCGACAACGGCATCAGGATCCCGCGATACATCGTGTTGTGACCACGCGTATTGACGAATTCGGCTTCGAATCCGATCGGCGCGCGATTGGCGATAATTTGAAGATAGTGATCGGTCAGCCGTGACAGCAGCGATCGGGCGGGCACGTCGGAAACAGTCAACGGCTCTTCGTCGAAGCCGCATTCATGATGCAGCTTTGCGCCAAGATAAGTGATGGCCGGATTGTCGGCGCCGCTGGTGAAATCAAGCAGTACGCTGTTCGGTCCGAAATCGGTCAGCTCTTCGGGATTGAGGTCTTCGATCGAAGGCAGCGCACGGCCGTTGAGCAGCGAGACCCAGTGATTATAGGCGCGCACGTGCATGCGCCGTTCGTCGTTGCCGATGACGGCTGGCGCATCGACGGCATAATCGTCGTCTGCATCGAGGGCGGCATCGACTGCTTCATTCCCCGTGTCGCTTGCGAAATCGCGCATCCGATCCATTCGGCTCGTCCTAAAACTATGATTGAACGATGCCGTTATGATCCAGCTTTGGTTACCAAGCCGTTAAGAAGTGTTCGGCTTGCCGTCGAAAGCGTTCGCTGTTATCGGCGCGGTCATACCAGCGAGCCGCCTTAGCTCAGCCGGTAGAGCATCGCATTCGTAATGCGGGGGTCAGGTGTTCGAGTCACCTAGGCGGCACCATATTATTCCGGCGTCTTTACCGCGGGTTGCATTTTTCCACCGCGCGCCGCTTAGAATATCGCGTGGCGTTCATCACCTCAAACTTCGGCACAGCGCGCGGGCTTATCCGGCTCGGCCTGTCATATGCCGAAGTCGCGCTGGGCGCAGCGGGCATATCGCGGCCCGATCCTGCAGCAGTGCGTCGACTGGTGTTCGTCTGTCATGGCAACATCTGTCGCAGCGCTTTTGCCGATGCTGTCGCACGCCAACGGGGTTTGCGCGTGGCCTCCTTCGGGCTTTCGACTGACGCGGGCAAAACGGCCTATCCGTCGACGATCACGATCGCAAAGCAGCAAGGGGTCGATCTGACCACGCACAGGACGACCCGCGCGACCGATTTCTTGTGCGACGATGGCGATTATTTCCTCGCGATGGAAACGCGCCAGCTACGCGCTCTGGCGGCCGATCCGCGTTTCGCTCCGGTTCCGCGCGGTCTTCTCGGGCTCTACGCATCGCCGCCGGTGCCGCATTTGCATGATCCCTACGACCTCGATCCGGACTATATGCCCGTCTGTCTGGCGCGAATCGAGCGTGCCGTCGCTAATCTGGCGGCGGCTTTCCCCTACGCGCGGCTTTCCTGATCACGTTTTTCAGATCGGCCCAGAACGGACCGCGGTCGCGCCAGTCCCACACGAAATAGCGCATGCCGGGGTCGAGGAAATCGCCGAAATAACTCATCAGGTCGCGCCACGGCGTTGGTCTGAACTGGTTGTCGGCAATCGAGCGCCGGCCGAACAGGATCCGGATCAGACGCCGTGTTTCGGGGATGGTATAGCGCGCATGACGTTCGCGGATTTCGGGCTGGCCGGTTGCGATGCCGAACGCCTGGGCATAGCTTTCCCACGCAAATTCGACGCCGGCATGGCGCGCCAGCGGCTGGCTGCCCCAGAAACGGCCGTTGATTTCCATCAGCCAATATTTGCTGTCGCGCGCGTCGTAACGATATTCGACCATTGCCGGACCCTGCCAGCCGATGCTCGCAAGCAATGCCTCGGACTTCGCGCGCTGCTCGGCATGCTGGTCGAGCGGAACGCTGGCGCAAACCGTCGATACACCGCCTTCGGGCGGCCATTC
>JANLWD010000118.1:0-44710 GCA_031364345.1 Sphingomonas sp. | reverse complement strand
GAACGCGCAAACCGAGATCCGCGCCGAATTTGCGCGCAGCGACACCAGCATGCGAACCGGACCGGTCGTGTCCGGTACCCCGGCTGGCGTCGCAAACGCTTGGTTGATCGAAGCCGAACATCATGGACCGAAATACGACATTTTTGCCTATGCCCGCGAACAGCAGCGCGGATTTGGCGTCGGGCAAATCAACGCCTCTGAGACCGGGACGCGCAAATTCGGGATCGATGGTCGCGTGCGGCTGAGCAACGACTTTTCGATCGTGGGCAGCGCGTGGCAGGAAGATTATCTCGGCAGCATCGCGCAACGCCGCGCCGGCCAGGCGCGCGTCGAATATCGCAGCAAGTCGATCGATCTGCGCGCGGGAATTACGCTGGCTGACGATCGGCTCGCCGATGGTCGCGAGGCACAGTCGCGCATTGTCCAGCTCGGTGCCACCAAACGGTTCATCGGTAATCGCCTCGAACTTGATGCGCAGACCGAGTTTGCCTTGGGAAACAAAGACGCGAGCATCGATGTGCCCGCCCGCCACCGTGCAACCGCCCGCTTCGCGTTCACGCGCGACATCGCACTGGTTGGCAGCTACGAAATTGCAAAGGGTGAGACGATCGATGCGCGAACCGCGCGTGTCGGCTTCGATGTCAAGCCGTGGGACGGCGGCCGGATCGTGACGAGCCTGAATCAGCAGTCGATCGCCGAATATGGACCGCGCAGTTTTGCGGCCTATGGCCTGTCGCAATCGCTGCCGATCGGAAAAAACTGGACATTCGATGCCACAATCGACGGAAACAAGACATTGGGCGGCGTTGACGCATCGCGTGTGCTGAACAGTGAACAGCCGGTGGCATCGGGCGGTTTCTTGGGCACCGACGGGGCGCTGACCGAAGATTTCACTGCGATGACGCTTGGCGCAACCTATCGCGGCAACCGCTGGAGTCTGGCTGGTCGCGGCGAATTTCGCGCGGGCGACCGCAGCGACCGTTATGGCATGACCGTATCGGCATTGCGCCAGCTTGGTGAAGGGCGCGTGTTCGGCGGACAGTTCAGCTGGTTCCGCGCAAACGGCAAAGCCGCACCGACGACACAGGCGACATCGCTGTCGCTCAGCTGGGCCAACCGCCCCGATGACAGCCGCTGGTCGTGGCTCGAAAAGCTCGAATTGCGCAGCGACAGCGTCAACGGTGCAGTGATTGGCCTACCGGGCCCGATCGGCGGCGCGCCACTGCTGGTCAACGGCAATGCAAGTTCGAAGCGCGTGATCAACAGTCTTAGCATCAACTGGTCGCCAGTGACGAAGTCAGAGGGCCGGTACCTGGGACGCAGCGAAGTCTCGTTCTTCTGGGGAAGTCGCTACGTCGCTGACCGGATCGATCAGGATGATCTGTCGGGCTGGTCCAACGTCGTTGGCGCCGATATCCGGTTCGACTTGTCCGAAACCGTCGACTTCGGCGCCACTGCGACCATCCGCGAAAGCAATGGCGGGCGTGCGATCAGCTATTCGGGTGGCCCATCGATCGGCCTGTCACCGTTCGAAAACAGCTACATCACGGTCGGATATAACGTCGTCGGGTTCAACGATCGCGATTACGCCGATACACAATATACGCGCAGTGGGCCTTATGTGACGCTGCGGCTGAAGTTCGATCAAAACAGCCTCGGTGCCCTTGGTTTGGGTCGTCGATAAACCTTTTTGGCTAACGTGCTGCAAGTGCGCGCGGCTCCATTTGATGATCGACAAAGTGATCAGAGGACGACACATGATGAACATGCGTTTGATCAATGCTGCGTCGATTATACTTCCGGTTGCGCTTGCTGCGTGCGTCACGTCCAGCGGCAATGGTATTTTGCCAGCGGGAACCGATATTCCGAAAAACGCTGTCCTGACGATCTCCGCCCCGTTGCCGCAGGTTCGTTCGGCAGTTGCTATGACGTTGACGAACAATGGCTACCGCGTCGGCGACACTGGCGCCTACGCGGTTGACGCCGCCTACAGCGAGCGGCCGCTGACTGTTCAATTCGAAACCGAAGGTAGCCTGAATTCGGCAAATACCAAGCCGCCGGCACTTGCGATTTGTTCGCAGCGTATTCAGCGCCTGAGCGTGGTCATAACCGACGTCCGCACAGGACGCCCGGTATATCAGGGTCAAGCCGAAGCGACGCGTTGCCCAGACCTCACGGATCAGACCGCAGCGCTACTGTCCCGCGTCGCGCTGGCCAAAATACGCAACACGACGGCCACGCGTTAAATCGGGTTCGCGAGCGCGAACCGCAAGGTGAAACAAGCGCCTGCACCTAGCGTATTTCGGCACGATATTTCACCGTTATGTCGTTGAATGACCATGTGAACGAATGCGAGGCCAAGCCCGCTACCACCGATCGCCGTTCCGCCCCGATCGCCGAACCGCGCGAAAATGTCGCTCGCACGTTCGGGCGGCAAGCCGGGACCGTCGTCCGAAATCGTGACAGTGACATGTTCATGGTTTGGTGCGACGACACAGCGGATGTCAGAGCCGTGCGGGCTGTATTTGATCGCGTTGTCGACGAGATTGGATATCGCGCGCACCAGCGTATCGGCGTCGCCGCGAATAAATGCCTCACTTTCGAGCCCATCGGTCCGGATCTTGATCCGTTGAGCCCTTGCTTGCGGCCAACAGGCGTCGACCGCTTCGGTAACGATCGCCGCAATATCCACATCAGCCATCACAAAATCGACATTTTTCAAGCGTGCAAGCTGCACGAAGCTGTCTGCAAGTTTCAGGGTTTTCTTCGCATTTTCGGCAATTCGCGCCTGAGCCGGGCCATCAAGCGCAGCGGTATCGGCAAGAAGCATGAGGATAGCCGACTGCGGCGCGCGCATGTCATGTGACAGAAATTCGAGCATTTCCTCTCGTTCGCGCCCAAGCGCGCGGATCGCGGTCGTATCAGCAAAAATCATCACCGAGCCCGAGCGGTCGGCGAAATCTGCTTTGCGCATTTGGATACTCCGTCCGTTCGTGAGGATCGCTTCGTCGCCATCACCAATCGTACCGATTCCGGCATCGGCAAGGATGTGGGTCATTGGCGACCCTTCGACCGAGTCACCGAAAAAGTCGCGTGCGGCCGCGTTGGCGAGCAATATGATACCGCTGTCGTCCAGAACACAAATCGCATCGGGCACCGCGGCAATGATGTCGGTCACAAATCTTTTGCGATCGGTCGCGTCGCCGATCATCCGTTCGAGTTCGGCTGCGTCCCGACCGACATGATCCAGTCGCACAGTCGCCGGTGACGGAGAAAAAACACCATCTTTTTCACTGCGCAGGAAATCAACTTGCTTGGTCATGAACCGACTGACCGTGGCGAGCCGGCGCCAGCTCCATAACGGATAGACCACCATGATCCCCGTCAATGCCGAAACAGGCGCAAACCACAGCCCGCCGATCGCGAGCATCGCGAAAGCGGCAACAATGACAAGCGCGATCATCGCCAAGGCCAGTGGCAAGCCGGCCGCCGGTCGAAATCGCCAGAACAGCAACATCAGGAGAATGACCGGCGCTACGCTGAGCACGGTAGCCAAGTTGAGCGGCAGTGGCCGGACAAAACGATCCGCGAACAGCGCGTTAAGCAGATTGGCCTGAATTTCGATGCCCGCCATCGAGCTTCCCGCCATCGCCGAGACCGAATATCGGTCGCCCATCCCGTCGGCCGTCGCACCGACAAGGATCACACGGTCTTTCAAAAATTGTGCGGGCAGTTCGCCCGAAAGCACCGCGGCGTAGGATATGTGCCGAAACGACCCGACGGGAGCCATCGGCAAATAAAGGCCTTCGTCAGCCTCTGTTCGCTGCCGGGCGCGGGTGTGCGCGGGCGACGGCCGGGCAGTGACAATGCGATAGACGAGCTCCATCAGATGCGGCACCGTTTGTCCGGCGGCATTGGTTTGGAGCTGGGGCCGACGAACCAGGCCATCGCTGTCAAAGAGCAGATTGACTTCGCCCAGCCCCGCCGCGACATCGGGCAATGGATCGATCGGCAACGTGATATCCTCGGTAGCGCCGTTGGTTCCAGGCACCTGATACAGAACCGGCAAGAGCGTAGGCGCGCCTCGACCGACGGCGGTTGCAAGAGCGGCATCATCGATCGCATTCGTCGGTTCGAGAAAAAGAATGTCATATGCGATGACACGCGGACCAGCCCGTTTCACGCGATCGAGAAATTGCGCGTGCGTCCGGCGCGGCCACGGGAAGTTGCCCAGCTTTGCGAGGCTTTCGTTATCGATTTCGACAATCAGGATACGATCGTCGATCGGCGCGACCCGCAGCGGCATCGCAACATCGAGCAGCAGATTATCGAGTTTCGAAGCAATGCCGGACCATGCTGCTCCGCCCGCGATCAACATTCCCAGCACTGAGACGACGACCCACTCAACCACGAGCAGATTGCGCAACAAGGTCTATTGTTCCTGCGCGGGAATTTGTAGTTGTTCGGGTTCGGTCCAGATCTCCTCGATCCTTCCGTCGGCGACCCGCTGCATTCCCACCCGCCACAGATAACGGCCCGCACCGAGGCCACCGATCGTCATGTCATATGTTGTCATCCCGGTTTCGTTGATGACGGGGACCCCGTCGATCCGGTCCGCAAAAAGCTGAAAACGAAAAACGGGATTGCCCCGTCCATCGGTTTGCCAGGCGAAATAATGGTGGCGGCCATCGGTTTCGACGACCGCGGTCAATGGCGCAATTGCGCGTTTTATGGCCGCAGTTTGCGAAAGCCCCTCAAGCCCGCTCGGCGCAATCGCTGTCGCGCGCGCAAAATAAGTGCCGTCATCGATTCTGCCAATCCGCAATCGGGGACCTGGGCTGCGCGTTTCGGCAACAAGATTTTCGAATGCCTCATCACGAGCGATTTGCAGGCGATATCCGCGTGCCGTTGCCACGGGCACCAGTTCGAAATCGAGCAATCGGTTGCGCCACAGCTTGCCCGAATCGATAATCACAGGTGCCGGCAGCAATGCTTCGGTACCGAGATCACCATTCGCGGATGCAGCGGCGCCGAAACCCGCGGGTACCAGCGCCGTGGATATCGAAGGATTCGCACCGTTTACTGCAACCGTTCCGTCGATGACTTCGGTCAGCGAAGGACCCCCTAAGTCGCCATAGCCGATACGGAATTTTGTCCCACGAACCGCAGAAACCGCGATCGGTGTGCGCAGCCGGAACAGATTGTTCGGGCTGGTTGCTGGGGTCACCGATAATTCAGTCCGCCCCTGTTCGACCATGAAGTCGAAGTCGGTGCTCTTTGTCAGAATTAATTGCCGCATCTGCATGACGCGAATTCGGGTCTGCGTCGGCAGCGTCATACGCGACCCATTCGACAACAGGATCGTCACAAATCCATCGGCGGCGGTTTGAACGACATCGCCGACGCGGACCGCCATGCCCATTGCAATTGGTACCGGCTTACCACGCTGGACGATCGAAACATTGCCTTTGAAGCTTGTCACTCGAGCCTCGAGCGGCGTGCTGCGCATGATTGCGACCGGGATATTCAGAACATTGCCCGGATATATCCGTTCGGTGTCCGGCAATCGATTTGATGCCACGAGCGTCCGATACGCCGCAGGTCCGTAAAGATATTGCGCCGTCAGGCCCAAAAGCGTGTCACCGCGGCGGACCGTATAGCGGACGGTTTCGGAAATCTGTGCCTGAGCAACAACCGGTCCGGCGCACGCCAATGCAATGCCAGCAAGCAGCGCACGGTCAAACCGCATCATCAAAACTTTCCAGCCGGTAACCGAAACCGAAAATCGTATGGAGGCGAAAGCCGTTTTCCGGCTTCAGTTTCAACTTGTTGCGTATGCGTGAAACATGGACGTCAAGAGTGCGCGTGGGCAAATCGCCGACCGAATTCCAGATCGTTTCAAGGATGTATGCGCGCGAAAGTGGACGATGCTTATTTTCGAAAAAAGCACGCGCAAGCGCAAATTCTTTTGCCGTCAGCTCGACCCGGTTTCCCAACACAAGGACCGAATTGTCGAGCTTGTCGAACACATAGCTGCCAAAAGTAATCGTGCGCAGGTCGGCATCGACGGCTTTCCAGTCGCGCAGACGAGCAACGACACGCGCGACGACGATTTTATCCTCCTCGGGCTTAACGATGTAGTCGTCCGCGCCGGCATCGAGGCCGCGCACGATATCGGCTTTGTCCGAGCGGTTCGTCATCATGATGACCGAGGGCCGGACCACGGCATTTGCACCCAGCCACGAAAGGACATCGAGCCCGGAAAGCCCGGGCATGTTCCAGTCGACAATGAGCAGATCGAACGTATCGCGCTGGAGTGCAGTAATCATCTCTTCGCCCGAAGCGAAAGACGAGCAGGGATAGCCGTGCGCATGCAACAGCCGCTGGATATGGTCGCGCGCGGTGGGGTCGTCGTCGGCGATCGCAATACGCATCGTCAAAACCCCATCAACATCCGGACCCGGCATGCCGGGATCTTCGTAGGCCGTAGGGTGATCGGTCGATGGTGTCATGTCAGCGAAGCCGACGTTTACAATTGTTAACAGCGAAACCGAAACAAAATCGCTAATGGCCAACCGCGACGTCCGGGCGTTGGCGTTTGTTCGATGCGACCCGGCCGTCACCTGCAAGTCCCTTAAGGGTTCGCCGGTCGCCGCGGCTCTGGTCGCGGCGACTGTTACGTCTTGATGCAATCGATTGCTGTTGGCGTCCACGCAGCGACCGCTGTGTTAACAGCGGCAACGACGTCCGCTTCGATCATTTCACGATCGACGTGCTGAATTTGTCCATAGACACGACTTCGATGCGTGTGACACTGACACAGGAACGCAAATTGCCGGGCCAGTGTTTCGGGGTCGCCGGGCTTCATCCGGCCATCGGCCATCGCTGCTTCGATATATCGCGCAAGTTTTGCCTGTCCTCGTCGCGGCCCACGGTCGAACATAGTTGCACCGAGTTCGGGAAAACGCCCTGCTTCGCCGATAACGAGCCGCTGCAACTCGAGCATTTGTGGCGTGAGGGTAACGATCAGAAGCGAACGTCCAAACCGCGCGAACGCTTCGGCGACCGGCAAAGTCGGATCGATCGGCTCGGCAAGCTCTGCACCATATGGTTCGATCAGATCATCGACTACGGCGGCGAACAATGCCTCTTTCGACGGGAAATAGGCCCATAACGTCGTCTTTGATCCGCCTACACGTGCCGCCACCGAAGACATCGCTGTCGCGCCGTACCCATGCGTAAAAAACAGATCACGCGCGGCCGTGACGAACCGCGCACGAACTTCCGCACGTCGCGCCTCACGCACGTCTTTATTCGATGGGATAATCACTTCTTGAGGGAACATCGACTTTCGGCTGGAAATTTATATGATACCATGTCGTATCATTGCAATTGACAACTGTTTTGTCGGATGTCAATCAAGTGATACTGTGCAGTATCATTCCGGTCGCCCCTTATTCTGTGCATCGTTGTTGTGCAGCGCTTTCATTGCGGCAGTCGTATCGGGTTGCGCGCCCTTGCCCCGCGTCGCGCCGTCCCCACAGTTGCGCGATACGGCTACGCTTGCCTCGGCGAAATCTTTTGCCGCACCGACGACCGCCTGGCCGACTGACGAATGGTGGACGCAGTTCAACAGCCCCATTTTGAACGCATTGATCACCGAGGCGTTGAAGAATGCGCCGGACGTCGCGGCAGCAACGGCACGGATCCGGGCTGCCGACGCGCTGGCACAGCAAGCGGCAGTTGCGACCGGACCACTGGTCAGCGCATCGACGCGGATTGGTGGCAGCAAACAATCGGAAAATCTCGGCATCCCGCCGGCTTTCGTTCCCAAAGGCATCAACGAGACCGGGTCAGTCGCGGCGCAGCTGGACTTTGATCTCGACCTGTGGGGCAAAAACCGTGCTGCATTATCGGCGGCCCGGGGCGAAGCCGAAGCGGCGCGGATCGACCAGGAACAGGCCATATTGCTGCTGACGACAGGCGTTGGCACCGCGCTGGCGGACCTTGACCGTTTTCACATTGCGCGCGCCGTTGCCGCCGATGCGCTCGACGTGCGTATGCGAACGGCAAAGCTGACTGCCGAACGCGTCGCAGCGGGTGTCGATAACCAAGGTGCAATTGCTGCTGCCGATGCCCGCGTTCCCCTTGCTCGTGCGCAACTCACAGCACTCGACGAAGGCATTGCGATAACAAAAAACCGAATCGCTGCACTCGTTGGCGCAGGTCCCGATCGGGGGCAGTCGGTCGCTGCACCGTCGATGACCCCCCTGACCGATGGCATTCCGGCCGATGCTGGCGTCGCGCTCATCGGACGGCGGCCCGATATTGCAGCAGCACGCATTCGTGCGGAGGCTGCCGCGGACCGGATCAAAGTCGCGCGTGCAAGTTTTTACCCGAATATCAGCTTGAACCTGCTCGCAGGCGTTCAGTCTTTGGGGCTCGACAGACTCGTCACATCGGGTTCGACGAACGGCAATGGTGGCCTTGCGATCACGTTGCCGATTTTTGCAACGGCACCGCTTCAGGCTCGATATCGCGGCGCGCGCGCCGACTATGAACTGGCAGTGGCGCGATATGATGCCACGCTGATCAGTGCTTTACGTGAGGTAGCCGATGTCATCGCGAGCCGCCGATCCGTTGCTGAACAGTCGCGCGCGCTGCACACATCGGTGGATTCTGCACAAAACGCGCGGCGCATCGCAACATTGCGATACCGCGGCGGATTGTCCAGCCAGTTTGCCGTTTTACAGGCCGACGACATTCTGGTCGAAGTCCGGCGCCTGCTTGCCGAAAATGAGTCACGACGCATTGCACTCGATATTGCTTTGGTTCGTGCGCTTGGCGGCGGTTTTACCGCCCCTGCTCGTGCGGTTACCTCGCGCCCCGCTCAAGGAACTTATTGATGGCCGATGCCGCTATGTCCGTAATCGAATCCGCTGACGCAGCTTCTGATGCCCAAGGGACGAAGCGGGCAAAGCTGTTGCGGATCGTCGCCGTTGTCGTCGTCGTCGCCGCGCTGATTTCGGGCATATCATATTGGCTGAATCAGTCGGGTCGCGTGGAAACCGACAACGCTTATGTTGGCGCCGACGTCGCGCAAGTAACGGCACTGGTCGGCGGAGCCGTCGTCGACGTGCGTGTCGCCGGCACACAAAGCGTGCGTAAGGGTGATGTTCTGGTGACGCTCGATCCCGCCGATGCGAAAGTCGATGTTGCCATTGCCGAAGCCGCTTTCAGTCAGGCGCAGCAACGATATACGCAAGCGCGTGCGAATCTCGGTTCCGCCACGGCGCGCGCCGCATCACGCAATGCCGATGTCGCGCAGGCGCAAGCTCGTGTTGCAGAGGCCGACGCGGCGATGGTTCGTGCGCGCGCCGACCTTTCGCGACGTGAAGCCCTTATCAGCAGCGGCGCTGTATCTGTCGAGGAACTCAGCAGCGCCCGGGCCGCCTTTGCCAGCGCGCGTGCGGCCCGCGACCTTGCTGTTGCCGGGGTCACTTCGGCACGTGCAAACGGGTTGTCAGCGGGCAGCGATGTGAGTGCGAGCGCAGCGGTTGTGTCGGGAACGACGATCGATACAGCGCCCGATGTGGCGGCGGCGCGAGCGCGGCTCGATGCGGCGCGGCTCGCTTTGGCGCGAACGGTCATTCGCGCACCGATCGATGGGGTCGTCACCAACCGTCAGGTTCAGGTCGGTCAGCGCATCGCGGCCGGCGTTCCGATCATGACACTGGTGCCGGTCACGTCGGCGTATGTCGACGCGAATTTCAAGGAAGCACAGCTGCGCAATGTCCGTGTCGGACAGCGTGTCGCGTTGACCAGTGATTTCTGGGGCGGGCAAGTTCGGTACGATGGACGGGTCATGGGATTTGCTGGCGGCACGGGTGCGGCATTCGCCCTGATCCCTGCACAAAATGCGACGGGGAACTGGGTTAAGGTGGTCCAGCGCCTGCCTGTCCGCATTGCGCTCGATGCCAAACAACTCGCTGCGCATCCGCTGCGCGTCGGGCTCTCGATGACTGCAACGATCGACACGCGGGACAAGTAAATTGAGCAAGGGAAATTGAGCGACAGCGCGGACACAATCGAACAACCGCTCGACGGATGGCGATTGTTCGCAGTCGCATTCAGCCTTGCGCTGGCCAATTTCGTTGTCGTTCTCGATCTGACGATCGCCAACGTGAGCATCCCGCATATCGCCGGAAGCCTCGCGGTATCGCCGTCTCAGGGCACGTGGGCGATCACCAGCTATGCCGTGGCCGACGCAATCACTGTGCCGTTGACCGGTTGGCTCTCGCTGCGCTTTGGCAGCGTCCGGTGGTTTCTGGTTTCGCTCGCGGGTTTCGCGACGTTCTCCTGTTTGTGCGGGCTCTCACGCTCGCTCGATACGCTAATTGTCTTCCGCGTGCTTCAGGGGCTTTCGGGTGGCCCGTTGCTGCCGTTGTCACAGGTGCTGCTGCTACGCATCTTTCCGCGCAACAAACAACCGATCGCACTCGCATTATGGGCGATGACAACCACATCGGCACCGATATTGGGCCCGATCCTTGGCGGCGCGATCAGCGACAACTGGTCCTGGCCATGGATATTTTTCATCAATGTGCCGATTGTCGTCGTCAGCTTCATTGCGGTCCGGGCGCTGGCGCTCCGTTACGACACGGCACCAGTCAAAAAGCGCATCGACAAGATCGGCCTTCTCCTCCTTGTGCTGACGGTTGGGTCGTTTCAGCTGATGCTCGATACCGGTCGTGAGAATGACTGGTTTGCCAGCACATGGATCACGGGCCTGGCGGTGATCAGCGCGATATCGTTCGCTGTTTTCGTGATCTGGGAGCTGACCGAACGCGACCCGATCGTCGACATTCGGGTCTTTCGGCACCGCGGCTTTACCGCCGCAACGATTGCAGTCTCGCTGGCATTTGGCAGCTATTTTGCATCGATCGTGCTCTCGCCGCTCTGGCTGCAGCAGGTCGTCGGCTATTCCGCAACCCAAGCCGGCTATGTCGTTGCCTGGTCGGGCGTCCTTGCCGTCATCTTTTCACCCGTCGCAGCGCGCGGGATCGGCCGGGTCGACCTGCGAATTATGGCCAGCGTCGGCATACTTTGGGTCGCGCTCGTCTCCATACTCCGGCTGGGGTGGACGAGCGATGCCGACTATTGGACTTATGCGCTGCCACAGATCATCCAGGGTGCCGGCGTCCCAATGTTCTTCATGGGGCTGACCCAGCTTGCGCTGGCGAGTGTCGAACCAAGCGAAACCGCGTCGGCAGCGGGTCTGATGAGCTTTATGCGGACGTTGTCGGGCGCGGTCGCCACTGCCGTCGCAACGTCGGCATGGGACGGCGCGAACCGCCTCGCGCGCAGCGACTTGGCGGGTCATCTCAATGGTGCCGGTGAGATGATGACTGAGCTTGAACTGCGCGGCTTCACCGATGGCCAGGCGCGTGCTGTAATAGAGCGGATGGTCGACACACAGGCATCGACGCTCGGCCTGATCCATGTCTTTATCTGGGCAACACTGGCATTTGCGGCGGCCGCGGCAGTCGTCTGGATTGCGCCCAAAGCAACGCGCCGGGCGAGCCTGACGGGTGGCGAATAAAATCGATCATGCGGCGCGATAAGCCGTTTTCACGCTCTCATCTGGGAAAGGATATCCTTGATCGCGACAAAAGCGAAACATACCGAGCTGTCCGCCACGCCATAAGGCAGGAACAGGTCGTCCCCGACGCGGATCGCGCCGCAGGTGTAGACCACATTGGGCACATATCCTTCGCGGTCTTCGTCGGCCGCTGAAAGAATGGGATTGCGCGTGCGGCCGATCACTTTGGACGGATCGTCCTTGTCGAGCAGTGCTGCACCGATTGCATATTTGCGCATTGCGCCGACACCGTGCGTGAGCACCAGCCAGCCTTCATCGAGTTCGATCGGCGCGCCACAATTCCCGATCTGGACGAGTTCCCAGGGAAAACGGGGTTCGAGCAACAGTTCGCCGCTTTCCCATTCGTCGATTTTATCCGAGCGGAGCAAATAGAGATTTTTGCCATCTTGTCGTCCGATCATCAAAAACTGACCGTCAATCTTGCGCGGGAATAACGCCATTCCCTTGTTACGCCCGGCACCGCCGCGGATCGGTGTCAGCGTGAAATCGCGGAAATCGCGGGTGCGCAGTAATTCCGACCGAATATCGCGGCCGCTATAGGCGGTATAGGTTCCGATCCATTCGCTCTTGCCGCTGTCACGAATGAATTCGACAAGGCGCAAATCTTCAAGGCCGTTGCGCTGCGCTTCGGTAATCGGAAAAATCACGGTGCCCGAGATGGTGCTGTCGCGGTGACGGTAAAGCGAAACATTTTCGGTGGGTGCATTGTCCTTGCGCATGCCCTGCATCGCTGCGGTCGCAAATGCCGGTTGCTCAAGCAGCGCGAGGTGGCGACCCGCCGAGATGATCCCTTCGCGAAATGCAATCGTCGATATGTGCCCCTCACCCACCGCTCGCAGCGAAAGCAGAATACGAACGCTGCCTTCCTGCAAGCCAGACTGGTCGGGATGCCGCACAACGCTCGGGTTCATCAGCGCCGCTGCGGAAAAACTATATTCATGGCAAAAATAAGCGCCGATCAACCGGCGCGTCTCGCGCTTCAAGCTCACACCATTAAGGCCAAGCTTGGGCTCTATCTCGGCATAGCGATCGTCGAAGACTTTTTCGATCTGCCAGTGGCGGTCCTCGAAATCGCGCAGGACGACGCTTAATTCGGCGCGAACCGTTCGCGCGTCGAGTGCAAGAATGTCGCGCGCCAGTTTTTGCACACGCTCGAGGTCCGGGCCCGATGCCTGCCAAGCCAGATGAAACGGTCGCACCACGACGCGGGCCGGATCTGCGTGAAGGCGCAATTCATCTTGAACGAGATCGATCATAATTAGCCAATGTTGCGGACGAGCGCACGCATTGCGCATGTCGACAACTGATAGGCAAGCACTGACTCAGCACCTTCATTGAGGTTCAGACCGCGCGGATTGATACCGTCACAACATGTGCCCGTGGCAGGATCGGCAACGACGACGCCGCGATCATTCGCACCACCAAACCAGTCATAGGCCCGCTGGGCATCGACCAGCCAAATGGCATCGCCTGTTGCGTCAAATGCCGCAATCGCGCCGTCAATCGCCGCCCAGATTTCGACGGGCTGCTGATCAAAGGGCATTGGTTTAACGCGATCGCGTCCGAAACTGTCCGAACCAACCGGTCGGAAATGCCCCGACGGTGCTGTCTGCTGATCGAATATCCAACGCATTGTGAGCGTACCGCAGTTGGTATAATCGGGGCGATCGAGGCGATCTCCAGCGCGGATCATCGCTTCGGACAAGCGGCAATTGTCATACGCCAAAACCGTTTCGAACCACGGACGATCGGCGGTCGCGACGTGATCGAACAAAGTCCGCAAGCTTGCGGCGCCTTTGTCCAGAATCGCCAGTGCCAAGGGATTTTCGGGTTCGCTATTCAACAGGTAACCTGCACCAAGCATGGCGAACGCAACAGCGCGCGGCGAACCAAATGCCAGCGCCGATGACGCAGTCCGGCTGAACAGCCCGCGTGCCCAGCGACGCAGACCCGTCGTTTGTCCTTCAAATGCCGTTGCGCCAAGTGCCCACAGCGTTCGGCCACAGCTGTCTTCCGATCCAGCATCCTCCAACCAGTTGCGGCGATAATCCATGAAGTTGCGATATTCGCGTGCGTCCTCGTTCCAGGCACTTTGCACGAACGCGGCAAAAACCGTGGCCAGCTGGCTACGATGTGGTTCGGTGCTAGCTCCCAGCCGATTCATCAGCATCAGCGCACGTGCGTTATCATCGACACAATAGCCATGCGCGCGATCGGGCACATTATGAATGCTGTGTTGAATGATGCCGGTATCGTCGCAAATGCGGAGTAGACCGGTGATACCGATCGACAGATTTTCACTGGTGACCGGCTTTTTCACTTTGATGCGGTTTATGAGGTCCAGACACTGTGCCGCGAACTGCGGCCAGATCATGCTTCTTCCCCGATCATATGCCCGTTGCTGGAGCGCATGAAGCCGATCGGGGTCGTCGAGCAGAGCGGCAACTTCGGCAGCGATCCGCGCACTATCGTTGAACGGCACCAGCACACCATGGTCGTCCGCAAGCAGTTCGACAGCATGGACATACGGAGTCGAAATGACCGCTTTGCCGAGCGCGACCGCATATGAAAGTGTGCCCGATGTGGTCTGCGCAGCCCCAAGATAGGGCGTGATGTAAATATCGGCCGCCTCGAGCCGATCGAGCAGTTCGGGCGTATCGACGAAACTATTCACCCAGCGAATATGATCACCAACACCAAGCGTTTCGGCGAGCGTGTGGAGGCGATCGCGATATGCTTCGCCCTGCTCTGCAATCAAATTGGGGTGGGTCGCACCGACGATGCAGTAAAGTAAGTCGGGATGTGCCGCGACCAGTGCGGGCAATGCCGCGATCACCGATTCTATTCCCTTTCCCGGCGACAACAGGCCAAATGTCATCAGCACTTTGCGGCTGCTAAGTCCGAATCTACTCTTGAAATGATCAGAACGTCCGAACGGTCGATCAGGCACGCCATGCGGGATCAGAACGATATGGCTGGGATCGGCATCATAGACGCTTTCGAGCAGCGACCGACCACGTTCGGACATGACAACCAGAACCGATGCCCGAGCGATCAGCCGTCGCATGACGCGCATCTGCGCCTCATTGGGACGTTCGAGCACGGTATGCATGGTGACAATCAGCGGTGCCGCGATCCGATCGACCAGCGTCAGAATAAAGTCACCCGCAGTGCCACCGAAAAGCCCGAATTCATGTTGCAACCACACCACATCAGCACTGGTCGCGTTGATATCGGTCGCTGCCCTACGGAAACTTTCATTGTCATCTTCCACGATCGTCGACGTCACGGCCGGCGCGAATGCTGTATGCTCCGGTGCCGGCGTCATCGCATACACATCAACCGCGATATCGGGCGAAGACGCAATCAGCGAGTCGTAGATGTCCGCCGTGAAAGTCGCGATCCCGCACCGCCGGGGCGTGAAGCCACCGATCAAGGCCAAACGCGTCGCGGCTTTCCTCGCTGATCTTTCCCCCGCGATCGGTGCGATCTCATCGTCGAAAATCGTGCTGGTCGTCGTCTGATACATCGTTGCGCCCTTCGATTCGCAGGGTTTCCGACGGAAAATCGCCGTTGTGCATGCCAGCGGATCACTGGCGAACGACTCAGACGTCGGCAAACTCATGTTGCATTGCAGCATTAACCAGACGAAGCGATATTTGTTCCGGTGTCATGCGTCCGCGAGCCTTGCCGTGCCGCGCGTTTCACGATGGAAAAGCAATGCCTGTCCGATTGTCGCCGCAACCGTTTCCGGCTCGAACGGCTTGGTAATCATATAAGCAGGTTCAGGCCGCTCACCGGTCAACAACCGTTCGGGAAATGCAGTGATGAAAATCACCGGCACGTCCATGACGTCGAGTATGTCCTTGACGGCATCGACGCCGCTCGACCCGTCGGCAAGGCTGATGTCGGCAAGCACAAGCTCAGGGGGAATACGACCCGCCAAAGCGACAGCTTCACGATGTGTTCGCGCAACGCCGGTGACGCTGTGACCCAGGTCTTCGACGATCGATTTGATATGGAGGGCAATGATCGATTCGTCCTCGATGATCATCACCTGCGCTTGCAATTCATCGGCAATTGCCGCGCGCGCCGCGACGATTTCGGCCGACACATTTGCTTCGGGCCGACCGACGATTCGCGCGGCGTCACTCAGACTAAATCCTTCGATTGCCGTCAACAGCAAGGACTGACGCGAGGTAACCGAAAGCCGTCCAACCGGGCCCATGCCGTCGTCACCCGGTCGCATACCCGACCATATTTTGTGGAAAACACGGTAAAGTTCGAAACGCGGATGTTCATTGATGGCAAATTCCTGCGGAGCTTCGAGCAATGCTTCGAGTACCTCCCGCACTGCCGCATCCCCTAAATTCTGCGATCCTGTCAGCGCGCGCACATAACGACGCAGAAAGGGAAGCTCGGGTCCCAAAGCAGCTTTTATAGACATTTATATTCCTCGAGGAGGTAACAAGAACCGCGGTCATCAAACAATGTTCCATCGGTTATGAACCTAAAGCCGCGCTGCCGTGTTATCGCGGCAGCCAACCCTGGGGAGAAATGTTCGCAATGGCAAAAGCGCAAACCCCGAAAGGAAAAAAAATGCCTGAAATTGAGACTGCCTTCGATCCGGTCGAGGCCGCGCTCAAGCAAATGCATCAAGCGGTTGCCACCGAAGATGTGCCCGAAGATTTTCTGCGTATTCTTGAAGATATCGATCGAAAAATCGCTGCGGCCAAGACAGTCCAATGAGCGGCAGTACTCCTGATAAGATCGCAGCCGACGAGGCGTTCCGCGACCAACTTGTTGCAATGATTCCACAGTTGCGATCGTTCGCGCGTGGCTTGTGCGGCTGGCGCGACATGGCCGACGACCTCGCCCAGGACACGATGACCCGCGCGTGGAGTGCGCGTGCCAGCTTCACACCCGGCACGAACTTCCGCGCCTGGATGTTCATGATTATGCGCAACCAATTTTACACATCGATCCGCAAAAGCAACCGGACGACCAGCCTCGATCCCGAACTGGCCGAGCGCACGCTGATCCAGTCCCCTGAACAACAGCACCATATTCACGTTGCCGACGTGGCAAAAGCTTTGCAGAAGCTTCCGTTCGAACAGCGCGAAGTCCTGTTGCTCATCGGTGCCAACGGCGTTTCATATGAAGAAGCGGCCGAAATCGTCGGTTGCGCGGTTGGGACGATCAAAAGCCGTCTCGCTCGCGGTCGAAAGGCGCTTGCGGTTTTGATCGAAGGCGATGACGATGCGATGATCATGATCGAACGATCAGCGGCGGCACCGCGCAAGCGTGCAGCGTCGCGCATCGCAGCGGAGTAAAGCTTATCACTCGGCGACCGTTTACCTTGCGCGGCGGTCTGATCCTGATTGTGATCGCGGCACTGCTGCCCATCGGCACACTCAGCGTGATGCAGGCATTGTCCTCGCTCAATTATTCCCGGCAACTGATCGGGAATCAATTGATTGCGAGTGCACTGGCCACTGCCGGCCGAGAGCGGGATCCGCTGATCATTGCCGAACACACATTGGTCACATTGTCCGGCAACGATGCCGTTCGTGCGATGGGACCGGGGTGCCGCGAAGGGCTGCGCGCCGGCTTGACCGGCAACCCTTCACTGCTGAATTTCGCGCGTTCGGACGCAGCCGGCCTCGTCCGATGCTCGGTCCTACCGGTCAATAGTAAGCTATCGTTCGCAAAGGACGAGTGGTGGCAACGCGGTATCGTGCAGGACAAGTTTTCGATCAGTGCGCCGATTTTTGGCCCGATCACACAACGCACCGTCCTGATCGGCATGTTGCCGGTGCGCACGGCCGACGGCCGCAATGACGGCGCAATCACGACTGCCATAAATCTTGCGTGGCTTCAGAAGTCGCTTGCACGCGCGAGCAAATCGCAGGCCGCGACGATTGCCGTAACCGATGCTGCGGGCCAGATTATCCTCATCAACGGCAACGCCAAATTGCCTCGGCTCAAGACGGCTCCGGCGGTCGGTCAGATTGCCGAGGCCGCATCGGTCGACGGCACAATCTGGATGTATTCGGCGGCACCGCTGTATGACAACGCGCTGTATGTGATTTATGCCGAACCGCGTGCGGCGGTCATGTCGACCGCACTCGCGCAAGTGAAAATTGACCTGATCCTGCCGATCGTGACCATACTTCTGGCGTCGCTGGCATTATGGCTGGGGACGAATGCAATCGTCGTGCGATGGCTCGGATCGTTACGCAATCTCACCCGGCAATTTGCGGCGGGCGATTATCGCGGTGATCCCGATGGCTACGCAAAAGCGCCTCGCGAAATCGTGCAGTTGAGCGACGAATTGCACGGCATGGCGCGCACTATCGAAGCGCGCAGCAGCGATCTTGAAAATGCACTAGCGTCCAAGACGACACTGACGCTCGAAATTCATCACCGCGTCAAAAATAACCTCCAGATCGTCAGCAGCTTGTTGAACCTTCAGGCGCGACGTATCGAAGATCCGGCGGCACGTGCGGCACTCAGCCAGACGCGGGCACGCATCGGTGCGTTGGCGCAAATCCATCGCCTGTTATACGAAGATAGCAACGGCGACGACGATGACAATGTCGATATCGGCCGGTTGCTGACAGACCTGTGCGTGCAGCTCCGGGCTCTTCATCGTCATCAGACCTGCGTCGAACTTACATGCGATGCCGTGAGCTGCCTGTTGCCGGTGGACAATGCCGTGCCGCTGAGCCTGTTTGCTGTCGAAGCAATCACAAATGGCTTTTGCCACGCTTTTCCTGAAGGCAGATCTGGCACGATCACGCTGTCATTTGTTCTTTTCGATGGCCTCGCGCGCCTCGTCATCAACGACGACGGTATTGGTTATGATAATCTGGTTGAAAAATCATCCATGGGGCATCAATTGATGCAGGCATTTGCGCATCAACTGGGCGCGACATTGGTTATCGAAAGCGCGATTGGATCGGGTACGTCGGTCTATCTCGACTATTCACTGGCCAACGTCGACAAGACCGCGCGCATCAACACTGACGGGCGCGGCCCTGTGAATTAACGGACTGAACCGCGACGGATAAGGTTGACGATCCCGAGCAGCACAACGGCACCCAGAAACGACACAAATAACGACTTGATGTCGAATGCGCCGCTGGTAATCGGTGCGCCGCCAAGAAACGGTGTTATGATGTACCCGGCTAGCACAGCGCCGACGATCCCGACGACGACATTCAGGATCAGCCCCTGCTGGCCATCGGTCCGCATGACCATGCTGGCGAGCCAGCCCAAAATACCGCCGACGATCAACATAAAGATGATATTCATTATTGGTCTCCCTTTGCTTGAGAAACTATAACCTGCGTGCGGCTATTTTGGTCCGGTCGGTTATTCACACTGCCGCACCAACACGTATGGAAGCAGCGGCCAGATTTGCGTTGGCAAAATCCCAGTTGATCAGATGATCGAGGAAAGTCTGGACGAACGCCGGCCGTCGGTTTTGATAATCCAGATAATAGGCGTGTTCCCACAAGTCGCAGCAAAACAGTGCCGTACCATCATTGACGAGCGGTAGGTCGGCATCATGCGTCGTCATGATTTCAACATCATCGCCATCGAAAACCAGCCACGCCCATCCCGATCCGAAATGACCGCTGGCAGCTTCGACGAAAGCATCAGAAAACGCCTTGGGTCCGCCGATCGATCGACTGATCAGAGATTCGATCTGACCGGTCGGCGCGCCACCACCACCGGGCACCATCGATTTCCAGAAAAAGTCATGATTCCAGCTTTGTGCAGCGTTATTGAAGATGTTCTCACGCCCCGCCACGCCGTGCGTTTGCCGAATTACCTCCTCCAAAGGCGCATCGGCCAGCGGATCGTCGCTGAGCAGGTCATTCAGCTTGTCGACATAGGCTTTATGGTGCTTGCCGTGATGCAGCGCCATCGTTTGTGCAGAAATATGCGGTGCCAGCGCATTTTCTGGATACGGAAGGTCGGGGAGTGAGAACATCGAAAAGCTCCTACGCATACGAAAACGGCGAATTTAGAATTTATTGCCGAGCTTGCCTTTTATTGCCCCCGCCGCTTTTTGGGTTTTGCCTTTCACTTCCTGCGACGCGCCTTTCGCAATCAGCGCAGCGTCGTCGGTGCGTTCGCCGACGGCTACTTTTGCTTTGCCGATCGCTTCGTTGGCGACACCTTTTGCCTTGTCGATGAATTCGCCCATAGGTTTTCTCCTGAGTGCCGCAGCAGGATCGCGCGGACAGCGAAGAAACCAGACCAATCGTGCGATGTTCCCTGTGCCACCGATGAAAAAAATGCACACGGATGGCTATGCGTCGAATGCTGTGTTTAGAAAGCTGCATGAGGTTGCTTTTCTTCGTCGCGGTCACCCTGTTTCCGGCAATCGGGTTTGCCGATGAGGGGCCACCAATCATCGTAACCGGCCGCGGCTTGAGTGTCGCAGCCGGTAGTGAAGCGTACGGCAGTGTGGTGATTTCCCGCGACCGCCTGGCGTTGAGCGCGTCGGGTCGGATCGAAGACATTCTCCGCGACGTTGCCGGCTTTCAGCAATTTCGGCGCTCCGACAGCCGTGCCGCAAATCCGACCAGTCAAGGGGCGACTTTACGCGCACTTGGCGGCAACGCATCGAGCCGGGCGCTGGTCCTGTTGGACGGCGTCCCTCAGGCTGATCCCTTTGCCGGTTATGTACCTTTTTCAGCACTGCGCCCCGAGCGGTTGTCATCAGTCCGCGTCACGCGCGGCGGCGGCGCGGGCGCTTTTGGTGTCGGTGCTCTCGCCGGGACGATCGAGCTGAACAGCGGCGGTCCCGATGTCGTTTCAGCCACATCGGCACGGGTTGCTTTGGGCAGCGACAACGCACGTGAATTGTCGGCAGGTGTCGTCCGATCGCTCGGCGGCGGATTTGCGAGCATCAATGCCGGATGGGACCGCGGCGACGGATATTTTCTTGTGCCGCCAGCACAGCGCGGTCGGGCCGATGTGCCTGCGCGTTATGATGCTTGGAGCGTTGCGCTGCGCGGTGTTTCCGCCATCACGCCGCTCCTAGAAGTCCAGGCAAATGCTCTCATATTCGACGACCATCGCTTACGTGGCCTCGCCGGCACAGTGTCACGAAGCCGCGGCGCTGACGCCAGCATCAAATTCGTCTCGCGCGGACCGTGGCAGTTCGAAGCACTGGCTTTTCTGCAAGAACGCGGATTTCGTTCGGGTTTTGTGGCGGTGGCGCCCGACCGATCGGGCACGACCACCACGCTCGATCAGTTCAACACGCCGTCGCTCGGCATCGGTGCAAAAATTGAAATCCGTCCACCGATGCGCAACGGTCACAGCATTCGCATCGGCAGCGACCTGCGCCAGGCATCGGGCGCGACTAACGAGCTTTTCCGCTATGTCGCATCGACACCCACGCGGATGCGCCGCGCTGGCGGAACCAATGCGACTGTTGGCGGCTTTGTCGAGGGCAGCATCATCCTCGATCGGGTGACTTTGACCGGTGGTGCCCGTTTGGACCGGTGGTCGATCGGTCGCGGTTTCTATGCCGAAACTGTGACGGGTACAGGATTGGCAATAGCGAACGAGAGTTTTGACCGTCGATCGGGAATCCAGCCGACATTTCGCGGGGGCGTGCTGTTGAAAGCCAGTGATGCTTTGGACATCCGTCTTGCGGGATATTCCGGCTTTCGCGTGCCGACGTTGAACGAATTATATCGCCCTTTTCGTGTCGGCGCCGATGCGACGGCGGCCAACGCAGCGCTCGGTCTGGAGAAACTGACCGGATTCGAAGGCGGCATTGGCGTCCGGTCGGGCGACGCGTCGTTGTCGCTCACGGCATATTGGAACCGGCTCGGCGGCGCGATTACCAATGTCACGCTCGGTGCCGGCCCCGCGAATTTCCCTCAAGTCGGTTTTGTTGTAGCCGGGGGCGTATTTCGCCAGCGTCAGAATGTCGATGCAATTGAAGTCAAGGGGATCGAAGCCACTGGCGTCGTGCCTATCGGTGGCTTTCGAATATCAGGATCTTACGCCTACACAGCCGCACGGGTCCGTGCGTCCGGCGCGGCCGGGCCACTTGACGGCAGGCGCCCGGCACAATCACCGACGCACCAGGGGAGCGCGACCCTCGCTTATGTTAACGCCAAGGGGCCTCAAGGATCGGTCAGCATCCGCTACGCCGGCGGCCAATTCGAAGATGATCTGGAAATCCGGCGATTACCGCGCGCGATAACAGTGGATGGGGTGGTCAGCATACCGATCTCAACCGCTGTCCACATTGTCGCCCGCGCCGAAAATATTTTCGATGAAAAGGTCGTTTCTGGCGTGTCAGCAACCGGTGTAGAAGACTTGGGCACGCCACGGACGATCTGGTTGGGATTGACCTTCACGCGATAACGAGGGAGCGACATGGCAGAAACGATCATTCCTGTGCCCACCTATTGGGCGGCGCGCGCACTTGGCGATCCCGCTGCCGAACATGCCCGGTCGCTCGGCGATGCCGACAACTATTGGCGAGAAGCCGTCAATCGGCTCGACTGGATACAACCACCCACGAAAATGGATGAATCGAGTTTCGATGAATCCAGTTTCGCGGTGCGCTGGTTCGATGACGGAGTGCTCAATGTATCGGCCAACTGCATCGATCGCCACCTTGCGACACGCGGCGATGAAACCGCAATTATATGGGAACCCGATGAACCGTCCGAACCGCCGCGACGCTTCACGTATCGACAGTTGCACCATGAGGTCTGCCGTTTCGCCAATGTCCTGAAATCGGTCGGCGCGAAAAAGGGCGACCGCATTACGCTTTACATGCCGATGATCCCCGAAGCCGCATTTGCGATGCTCGCCTGTGCTCGGATAGGCGCGATCCATTCGGTCGTGTTCGGCGGCTTTTCTCCCGATGCGCTGGCGGGCCGTATCACAGACTGCGATTCGACGATTGTCGTCACTGCCGACGAAGGGCGGCGCGGCGGCAAGCGCGTGCCGTTGAAGGCCAATGTCGACAAAGCCGCAACAATAGCGGGTTGCCTCGAAAAAGTGATCGTCGTGAAAGCGACCGGCGGCGCGGTCGAGATGCATCCCACGCGTGACATTTGGTTGCATGAAGCCGATGCAAGCAGCGACTGCCTACCCGAGCCAATGGGCGCTGAAGACCCATTGTTCATCCTTTACACCAGCGGCTCGACGGGCAAGCCCAAGGGCGTCGTCCATACGTCTGGCGGCTATCTCCTATGGGCTGCGATGACGCATGCATCCTGCTTCGACTATCAACGCGGCGATATTTTCTGGTGCGCGGCCGATGTCGGCTGGGTCACCGGGCATAGCTATATCGTTTACGGGCCGCTCGCCAACGGCGGCACGACGCTCATGTTTGAAGGGGTGCCGAACTGGCCGACGGCATCGCGGATCTGGGAGATCGTCGACCGGCATAAGGTGCAAACCTTGTTTACGGCCCCCACTGCGCTTCGTGCGCTGATGCGTGAAGGCGATGACTTCGTGACTGCGACGAGCCGCGCGTCGCTGCGACTGCTCGGTTCGGTCGGTGAGCCGATCAATCCGGAGGCTTGGCGCTGGTATCATCAAGTCGTCGGCGGCGGGCGTTGCCCGATCATCGACATGTGGTGGCAGACCGAAACCGGTGCCGGTATGATCGCGCCTCTGCCCGCTCATACCCCGCTCAAACCCGGTTCGGCGACATTTCCGCTGCCCGGTGTCGAACCGCAAATCGTCGACGGTGATGGCAACGTCATCGAAGGCGCTGCGTCGGGCAATCTCGTCATCGCACGCAGCTGGCCCGGGCAAATGCGCACAGTCTGGGGCGATCACCGCCGCTTTTTCGAGACATATTTCCAGACGTTCCCCGGCAAATATTTCACGGGCGATGGCGCGCGCCGTGATGCGGACGGCTATTACTGGATCACCGGCCGCGTCGACGATGTCATCAACGTCTCCGGTCATCGAATGGGTACTGCCGAAGTGGAAAGCGCGCTTGTGCTGCACGCCAAAGTGGCCGAGGCCGCTGTTGTGGGCATGCCGCACGAAATCAAAGGCCAGGGTATTTATGCCTACGTAACACTCAACGTCGGCGTGGTTGGCGATCCGGTCCTCGCGAAGGAGCTGGTCGGTTGGGTCCGAACCGAAATCGGCCCGATTGCTGCTCCCGATGCGATCCAGTTTGCGCCCGCACTGCCCAAGACGAGATCGGGCAAGATCATGCGCCGCATTCTTCGCAAAATCGCCGAAGGTGACGTCACATCGCTCGGCGATATATCGACACTTGCCGACCCGTCAGTTGTCGAGGACCTGATCGCCAACCGGATCACGTTGCCGTGAATGCCCATTCGAAAAGCATGCGATAATGGTGCCAACTCCGGGCACGATCAACTTTCACGGAATGCCCGCTGGAAACTGTCGAACACAGGCTGCATCAGATATTGAAACAATGACCGTGAGCCAAGATTGATGAACACCTCAGCTGGCATTCCCGAGACCAGCCGAACATCTTTCAACCGCCCGAGTTCATTGGCATCGAGGACAATCTGTGTTTCGTAATAAAGGGTGTTGGTCTTGTCGTCATATATGGCATCCGGACTGACTTCGCGGACGGTTCCATGCAGCATCGGCATGGTTCGCGCCTTATACGGCGTCAGGCGGATTTCGGCGGGCAAATTCTGGTAAACGACATCGACATCGTTCGCCTTCAGCCGGGCGACCACCACGATCTTTTCGTTAGCAGGGACGATGTCGAGGATCGGCTGACCCGGCCCGACGACACCGCCGGGTGTGACCATACGAAGATTGACGACGGTGCCGTCGACGGGTGCAATGATCTGTCGCCGCTTGCTGATGTCACGGCTCACGTTGAGCTTTTCGACCATCTCGGCAAGACTTGCCTGAACGTCACGCTGCTGCGCGGCGGCATCGGTGACCATCTGGCTGCGCAGAAACGCCATTTGCGCATAGGTTTCGCCGACGGCATCGCGGATTCGCGCTTGATTGCCGACCAGCTGACCCTGCTGTCCAACGGTGGCCGCTTGCTGCCGCTGGAGGCCCAGTAACCGTGATTTGCGTTCGAGACCCTCGTCGACGAGCGCCTGAACGCCGCGCGCTTCTTCTTCGAGAAGGCGGCTTTGACTGCCGAGCGCCGAAATCTGGGCGCCAGTGCTTGCCATCTCCGCGCCTGACTGGCCAACTCGCTGGCGCAGGATCGAAATCTGTTCGCTCATCGCCGTGCGCCGCGCCCTGAACACGGCATCCGACGCAGCGAGGATCGATTTCACGCTTTCATCCTTTACGCGCGCCAACAGCTCAGCCGGATAATTGACCCGGGCACTTCCCGTCCGTTCGGCGGTCAACCGCGCATCCTGCGCAAGCAAGGTGTCGTACGTCGTTGAAAGCGCGGTATCGCGCGCACCACTGGCGGTATTATCGAGATAGACCAGAACCTGCCCGGCCTTGACGCGTTGGCCCTCCTTGACCGCGATACGTTCGATGATGCCCCCTTCGAGATGCTGGACGACTTTGCGACCGCCGCCGTCGGACCGCAGTATGCCTTGCGCGATGGCAGCACTGTTTAGCGGGGCAAAGGCAGCCCAGAGGCTGAAAAACGCTACAAATAGTCCGAGTGCCCAATATGCGGCGCGTAATATATGGTTAACAGCTGGCGCCGAAGGCGACGTGATCGCTACAATGTCGTTTCGCGACCGGTCGATTTCGTTTTTGCGGATGGCAATGGGCACATTCATGACTGACGGTCCCTTATTCGGCTGGAACGGATTGGGTATTTGGGTCGGATTTGCCATTGCTCAGTGGCCGCGTCTGTTTGACCTGTGCTTGCGCTCCGCGCGGGATCTGCTGCCCTGAAAGCTGCGCCATGACCTCACGCGTCGGACCGAAATTCGTCACCCGGCCTTCCTGCAGCACGACAATTTTGTCGGCCAGCCTCAAAAGATTGGGGCGGTGCGACACCACAGCTGTCGTCACCCGCTGTTGTTTTAGCATGCGCAATGTTTCCATCAGCGCCGCATCACCGCGATTATCGAGGCTTGAATTTGGTTCGTCGAGAATGACGACTTTCGGATTGCCGAACAACGCGCGCGCAAGCCCTATCCGTTGCCGTTGGCCACCCGATAATTGCAGTGCGCCATCACCCAAACGAAATTCATAGCCGTCCTCGAGTTGCAGGATCATCTCGTGGCAATCGGCGCGTTTCGCTGCAGCGATAACGTCGCCGTCGCTCGCATCGGGACGAAAACGCGCAATGTTTGCCCGGATCGTGCCCGGCAACAATTCGATGTCCTGCGGAAGATAGCCGACATGCGGACCGAAATCAGACCGTTTCCAGTCAAATGTGTCCGCACCATCAAGACGAACATGTCCCCCCGACGGTTTCAGCACGCCAACGAGCAAGCGTGACAGCGTGGTCTTGCCCGATGCCGACGGGCCGACGATCGCGAGCATTTCACCGGCAACGACACGCAGGTTGATGTTGCGAAGCACCGCGGCGCGCATGCCCGGCGGAACATATGTCAGACCCTGGATCGACAGCGCGCCGGTCGGCACGGGCAGTTCCATTTCAGATGGTCGTGGACGTGCCATCGCCAAAAATTCGGACAGGCGTTGCCACGCATGGCGCGCGAGAACGAATTGCTTCCAATAACTGATTGACGCCTCGATCGGTGCGAGCAACCGCGCTACGATGATCGACCCCGCGATCATCGCACCACCAGTCAGCTGCAGATCGAGAATCAATAGCGCGCCGGTTGCGAGCAAGATGATCTGAACTGCATAGCGGATGAACTTACTGACCGCGAGGACGCGGCTGGCACGCCGCTGCGTCTCGTCGACGGCTTCGGTTTCCTCGAAATATCCGCGTGACCAGTGGTCGACGGTATCGCCTGCCATACCCATCGCATCGATGACTTCGCTGTTGCGGACCAGACTTTCGGCATATTGCATATTGGCGTTCGCCTGCGCCTGATTTGACCGGATCGCAGCCCGCGTTCGCCGCTCGTTGAAAAATGTCAGGCCGAACAGTGCGCCGGCGCCCAATGCCCCGATCAGTCCGAACAGCGGATGCAACAGGAAAATCACGACGAGATACAGCGGCACCCACATCATATCGACGACGCTGAAAATCGTTGGTGTCGAAATAAAGTTTTTTACCGTTGCCAGTTCACGCAGCGCCTCGAGCCTCGTGTTCGGCATCGTGAGCCGCAATTCGAGCGAGCGTTTGAGCAGAAGCGGACCGAGTTGCTGTGCAAGCCACGTGCCGACGCGATTGGCGACCTGCTGACGGACGCCTTCGAGCATCGCGCTCAATGCGACGCCGATGATTGTCGCCAAGGTCAGGAACAGCAACGTGTCTTTGCTCTGGCTGGTCAAAACGCGGTCGTAGACCTGCATCATGTACAGCGAGACCGACAGCGTCATGATGTTGATAATGCCGCTGAACATCACCAGCTTTCCGGCGAGAGAGCGCTGCGGCATCAGCAACTCGGTCAGCAGCGAAGGCTGTGGCTGGCCCCGGCCGAGGCGAAATGGTTTTGCAAATGCCATCAGACAAGTTCCTGTTCGGTGTGCTGTGGGCAAAATTGGCGAAGCGGCGGAACAAGCCCGTAAATCAGTTGAACCAGCTCCATCTGTCGGTGCACGCCGAGCTTTGCCCGCACGCGCTTCAAGTAAGTGCGTGCGGTTTCTTCGGACAGGCCGGTTTCCTCGGCTGCCGCATTGAGGCTGCTGGCACGAAGAAAATTAGCCAGAAAACGTTGCTCCGACGGAAGCAATCCAAGCGCCTCGAGCAATGCCGGCGGTGCTTCGGTCGTTTGCGGCGTATGCACGAGCAGCATAGCACAGCGCGATAATGTATCCGCGCTGCGTGAAACCGCCGGCACGACGAACGCCAGCCCATATTCACCCAATCGCATATCGAGACGCAGGACGATTTCCGCCTGATCGGGGTCCACCGCCGTTGCCGCGGACCGGATCGCCGCGCGAAGATTGCGTGTAGCCGAGGTCGTCGCACAGACGATCGTACCGTCCGAAGAACGCGAAAGCGGGCTGCGGCGCGACAACATTGCCCTAGCCGCTGTGTTGCAAAACAACGGACGCCCGGTCGGATCGACGAGGAACGTCGCCAGCGACATGCGATCAAACATTGCTTCGAGTAGTTTGGCGTGCCGTTCGTTACGTGCTGCGGCAATGTCGCCAGCCGCCGACCGCGCAAATACCGGCAGAATATTGGTCAAACTTCGCTTGCACTCTGGGGTGAAAGGCCCTGCCGCAGTCGTTCGGAATAACAGCGCACTAAAGGTTGCGCCCGCCGCGACTGTGCGGATCGCCGCACCATGGTCGAACCGGGTCAGCGTCTTCGCTAATACTGAATTCGGGAGCAGTTCGATCGCGTCGCTTGCGTCGCAACGTGGCCGAAACTGGACCCGAAAAGTGGAAATCCCGCCACCGCGAGCGACCTTCCAAGCGTTTTCTGCATAAGCGATCAGACCATCGGCAAGCTGCGGATTTTCGCGCGCACGATCGAACCCGATCAAATAGGCATGACGAGATACGGCAGGAGCAGGCGTGACATATGAAACGATCGCGGCGTCGATGCCCAGGTTTTCCAAATATGCGCGCCAGCCAAGATCGGAACTTTGGGCGCTGAACGGTTCGGGTGACTTTTCGCTGACCAATGATGCGATCGAAACATGATGCGCTTTTGGCGAAACCCGTTCGCAAATCACATGATCCAAGCTGGTGGCTAAGCTGTTGGCTAGGGACATTCTGTTTCACTTTGGCTGGAGAAAAAATCAGACCGAAGCGACCAGTTTATGTCTTGGCGTCCTTTTATAGCATGCCATGATGCCATGTTGGACGATGCTTACGCGTTTATAATTTGTCTAAATCTAACAACGAAAGCACGGCTGGATCAATACAATATAGTTAACTTCACGGATTTAGGCAGCTCCCCAAATCGAGTCTATATCCCTGTTTGGATGTCCCCATTTGGGGATATTCCCAATTTCTGTTGCTGAAGTTACCCCTCACTTGTCTCGACGCGTAGCAAGGGAAATTATCATGCGCCAAACTGCGAAATTTTCAGCGCCGTTGGTTGCAATTCTTTTCGCGTTCGCACCCGCGGCTTACGCGGATGTCACGACGATGCCCGAGCTTGCTTCGATCGTCGTCGCAACCAATCCTCAGATTGATGCGCAACGCGCGGCCGTCCGTGCACTCGAGGCGCGGGTGTCGGCGGCACATGGTGGCTATCTACCGACAATCGAAGCCAATGCCTTGTCACAGCGGCGGCATCTCAATCTTATTGGCAACACCGGCGATTCGACGTTTACAGCGGCGGAGGCCAGCGTCGAAGCCCGCCTTCGCCTGTTCGACGGTTTCCGCACATCGAATGCGGTCGATGTGTCAAAGGCCGAATTATCGTCCGGGCGCGCAATCCTTGACGGCACAATTTCCGATGTCCTGCTAAATTTGCTGCGAAGTGCCGCAGACGTTCACCGCGACCGCCTCGTTCGGGGTTATGCACAACAGCAATATGATGCCATTGCCGACCAACTGCGCGGTACCAGCAGACGGTTGTCATTCGGCGAAGCGACGAAGACCGACGAAAATCAGGCAATTGCGCGGCTTGCCACGTCATCGACCGGCGTCCTGTCGGCAACCGAAGCAGTCGAACAAAGCGCCGCCGATTTCGAAGCCGTCACAGGGCGACCGGCAGAAACCGTGCCGCCGCTTCCCGATCTCGGGCTGATGCCGGCATCGCTCGATGAGGCAAATGCCGTCGCTCAGGTGGAAAGCCCGCGCATGGCAGCCGTCAAGGCCACGGCCGAAGCCGCACAAAAAGGGATCGCCTTTGCCCGGGGCGCGTTGATGCCGTCAGTCGATGTCGTCGCCGGTTATGACTATATCATCGGCGGCATCGCCAATTTGTTCACGGGTCGGCTGCCCGAAGACCGTTCCGCGATTTATGGCGGCGTCGAAGTTCGCGTTCCGATTTTCCAGGGTGGTCGCGACTATGCCGATATCAGGCGTGCAAAGGCATTGAGCGACCAACGTATGTCGCAAGTCAACCAGGCCTCGCGGGAAGTTGTTCAGGAAGTCACTGTTGCCTGGTCACGTTGGAAATCAGCAACGGCAATCATCGACGCCGCACGGACTGCCGTTGCCGCCAACGAGCGCGCCGCAGAAGGCGTAAGGAAAGAAGCGATCGGTGGTGCGCGAACGATGCTCGACGTGCTCGATGCGCAAAATGAATTGCTCGCCGCGCGTGTCGCTCTCGAACGCGCCTTGCGTAACGAATTCGTCGCGCGTGCCACTGTTTTTGCCACTGTCGGACGATTGACGCCGCGGGTGGTGAATCCCGCTCCATAAGCGGCCCCGATGCCATGTCCCCACTAAGGGACATGTTGGTTATCAACGGCTTGCATGTCCCCAAGCAGGGATATTTGCATCGATTCTCATTCCTTAATCTTTGCCTCGTGGCGGTCATATTCCGTCATGCGGGGGGCGCGTCGAGCAGAGCGAAGCGTTGAGTCAACCGCCCAAAAAAAGAATGAGGAATTGAAAATGGCAGCTCCTACAACTCCAAAAGCGGCAACCGCCCGCGCCCAGGTTTTGGGTACCAACGCGGTCGACACGATCGACCTCGAAACCAGCAACACCACAGCTTTTTTGCCTTACAATGTTCGGGCCGGCGGCGGTAACGACTTTGTTTTCGGTAACAGCTCCGACAACGACATGTACGGCGACAATGGCAACGACGTCGTTGTCGGACGGCAGGGCAACGACCGCGTCGAAGGCGGCACCGGCAACGATACGCTGGTCGGTGATAATGCCTCGTTCGTCGTTATTAGCCCCGGCAACGCGACGTTCGTCGGCCTCGATCAGAGCGGTGACGGCAACGATACGCTGATGGGTGGTGCCGGCAACGACACAGCATGGGGCGGCGGCGGAAACGACTTCATCCACGGTGGCTCCGGTAACGACACGCTTTACGGCCAATCGGGCGACGACAAAGTCGTTGGCGGCACGGGCGACGATACCATGACGGGCGGCACCGGCGACGACGACATGTTCGGTCAAGCCGGGAATGACAATATCGCGGGCGATGCTGGCGATGACTATGTCGAAGGCGGCCTCGGGTTGGACACCATCAATGGCGGCACCGGCAACGACGTCCTGTTCGGCGATAATGGCCATAGCTTTGGCGATACCAGCTCGACCAACATGGGTTCAGGCAATGGCTTAAATGCCGTCGGCGGCCGTGAGAGCGACCCCGATTACGCATATAACCTGTCGGGCGAATATGACACCGAAGAAGGCGATGCGGACGTCATCAATGCCGGCGACGGTAACGACCAGGTCTATGGCCAGGGCGGCAATGATGTCATCACAGGCGGAAACGGCAACGATCTGTTGTTCGGCGATGCGGGCGACGACAACATCAGCGGCAACGCCGACGACGACCAGATCGACGGCGGCGAAGGCAACGATACGCTGAACGGCGACGATGGTCAGGACGAAATCAACGGCGATGCCGGTGAAGACGTCATTCGCGGCGGTGCCGGGAACGACTTCGTTCAGGGCGGTGCCGACAATGACAATATCGGTGGCGGACTTGGCGACGATGTCCTGAACGGCGACGATGGCGAAGATACGGTCAATGGCGATGCTGGCAATGACACCATCGCAGGCGGCGTCGGCAACGACCTTCTGAGCGGTGGCGACGGCGACGACACCATCCGTGGTAACGGCGATCCGTTCTTCGATCCGACCGACCTCAGCACATCCGACAACGACACGATCAGTGGCGGCAACGGCAATGACACCATCAATGGTGACACTGGCGATGACGTCATCACTGGCGATGCCGGAAATGACCTCGTGCATGGTGACGACGGCGATGACACGATCAGCGGCGGAACCGGCAACGATACGCTTTATGGCGATGCCGGCAACGATACGGTCAACGGCGACGATGGGGACGACACCGTCTATGGCAATGCCGGCTCCGACACTCTGTCGGGTGGCAATGGCAACGACACCGTACTCGGCGGCGTTGGCAATGACAGCGTTTCGGGCAATGCCGGAAACGATCTCCTTGCCGGTGAAGCTGGCAGCGACACCATGTCGGGTGGAACTGGCAATGACATCATGTTCGGGGATGCGCTGAATGACCAGATCGGCGTCAGCGGTGGTGGCATTGACACCATGTCGGGCGGTGATGGCAACGACCAGATGTGGGGCGGAAGCGGCAACGACATCATGAATGGCGATGCCGACAACGACACCATGTATGGCGACTATGGCAACGACGTGATGAACGGCGGAACTGGCGACGACTATATGGAGGGTGAAAACGGCAACGATTCGATGACCGGTGGGGAAGGCGATGACACCATGTCGGGCGGATCGGGCAAGGATCTCTTCAAATTTGACGAGACCAGTGACGGTGCCGGATATGGCGATGACCTTATTCAGGCACCCAATGACGGCGGCCGGGACTTCAGCCTGACCAATCGCGATACGATCGTATTCGATGTCGATAGCCCTGGCAGCTTCGATCATACGAATATAACCGTCGAAACCGGTGACTGGGACGGTGATGGCGATGCCCTCGACGTCCTGATCACGGGTGCCAACGGCAGTATCCTGATCGAGGATTTCTGGGAAGGTGCCGATGCATTCAACACTGCGCTGGCCGCTGCCGGGTTTTACGACTCGGTCGATGCGATCAACAGCTACAGCCAGGGCAACGCAACTTACGACATGATCACGTTCGTCTGAGCAGGCAGTTTGCTCAATTGCGATTGGGCAAACTAACTCAACGGACCTCTGCACTGGGGGTGAGCGGACCGCCGCTCACCCCCTTTTTGTGCATCGGCAGGACAGGTTACGGCACGTGCCCCGAAATGGGTCACACGACGACGAGTTATCCACAATGTCCCCAATCGGGGGTGTGACGCTGCATTTTTATATAACAAACTGAACAACATCGCGGACAAATTTTGGACACGCGACAACAATGCCGGATTGGTAACCACAATCCGGTGAGCAGAGAAATGGACCAGAAAAATGGTCACCGATCCTATTGCGGTCGGCCCCGTGACGCTCATCAGCCTGGTGAGCATCACAGCCAAGCCCAAAATGCCGGGTGGGCGGTCACCCGGCATAGGTGCGCCCGTCGAAGGCGAGGATAAAATCTCGGCAGCGCGTGGCAATGATGCCGCGGTGCTGGCGCCCGGTCCGTCACCCGACCCGTTTGTTTTTCCCCGCGCCGGCGCGCCACCATCGTCGCTTCCCGTCGGTCCGGACGGGGCGTCGATCAAACTCGAACCCGGCGCAAGCAATCCGCAACGCACACCCCCTTCACCCGACCGCGAAACGCCTGACGACAGCGTCGATCCCGACGCGGCCCCCATCGACCCAGCGGGAGTGACACCGCCCGCAAGTGGGAACGGCAACATTCCGAAAGATCCGTCGCTATCCGATCCGATTCCCAGCACACCGCCAGGCGGGGACACGAATGGCGGGACGATCGGTGGCGCGCCGATAGGTGGTGGCAGCCCCGGCAGTGGTGGCAGTGGGGCCGGTGGAGGGACCGGTGGTGTTGGAACTGGCGGAAGTGGAACTGGCGGTGGCGGCGGAGCAGGATCTTCGGGCAGTGGCGGCGGCTCGGGTGGCGGCGGCTCGGGATGTGGTGGGACTGGCGGTGGTGGCGCTGGAGGCGGCTCGGCCCCTCCACAACCACATCCGGTACCGCCACCGCCCAGCCCACAACCAGTACCGCCGGGACCGCAACCGCCGCCGCCTTTGCCGTCCCCCGCTCCGCCACCCGATCCCAACCTTCCCGAAGATGCGCCGACGATCGACGCATTCGTCGATCAACCCGAACGCATCGACCTCTTCGGAACATCCGATGTCGATATGTTCAGCACCGACGTCGGCGCTTCGATTTTTGCTCTGGCGGGCAATGATGTCGTTGTCGGCTCAACATATGACGACCTGATCGACGGGGGCGACGGTGATGACAAAATCGCGGGTGCCGCCGGTGCCGATTATTTGATCGGCGACCTTGGCGCTGACCAGATCTCTGGCGGATCGGGTGCCGACACGATTCTCGGTATGGCAGACGACGATGACTTGTCTGGGGAAGACGGCGACGACGTGATCGACGGTGGCGATGGCAACGACCGGATCGACGGTGGCACTGGTCTCGATACTCTGTTCGGCGGCGCAGGTGATGATCATCTTTCCGGATCTGCTGGTGCCGATTCGCTTTATGGTGGCGATGGTGACGACTTTCTTGATGGCGGGAGCGGTCGCGATGCGTTGTTCGGTGGCGACGGCAACGACGTCCTGATCGGTGGGGCGGGCCATGACAGTTCCGGGCTGACACTTGCCGAACTCGACGGTATCAAATCGCCCGTGGTCGGAATTGCTGGCGGCCTTTTCGGCGGCGATGGCAATGACAATTTATGGGGCGGCAATGGCAACGACATGCTCAGTGGCGGTGACGGAAATGACAACCTCGACGGCGGCGACGGCGATGACCTGTTATCAGGCGGCACGGGCGACGATCATCTGAGCGGCGGAACCGGCGATGACGCGATGAGCGGGGGAGACGGCAGCGACACCATGATTGGCGATGACGGTAACGATCAATTGTTCGGCGGCGACGGCGATGACCTGCTCGGCGGCGGCGCAGGTGATGACTCACTCGATGGCGGAAACGGCGATGATCGCCTCAGTGGAGGGATCGGTTCTGACGTGCTCTATGGCGGCGCCGGAGACGACACGATTGGCGGCGGCGCCGACAACGATATTCTGTCGGGTGGTGATGGCAACGACGTCCTCGGCGGTGGGGATGGCAACGATAGCTTGAGCGGCGGTGACGGCAACGATTGGCTATTTGGCGGCATGGGCAACGACATATTGTCGGGCGGAACGGGCAAAGACCGCTTTGTATTCGACGGCAACAGCAGTTTCGGCAATGATCGGATCATGAGTTTCAGCCCGCCAAATCGCGATACGATCATTTTCGACGTCGACGACCCTGCCAATTTTGACACCGACGATATCTGGATCACGTTTGATCACATTGAGGCTACGATTACGCTCCATTTCGGCGATCATGGCAGCGTCACGATGCCCGATATTTCTGACGGCTGGTTCGAAGCGATGAGCGTGACGTCGATCGACGATTTGAACGAGTTTTCGCAAGGCATCGCCGGTTACGACATGATCACTTTCCTCTGATTCAGATCGCGTTTTTTAGCGACGGCACCGACGCTGCAACGTCACGCCGGATGCAAATTCCTTGGTATCGGCTGATCACGAAAATTCGTCTTCGGTAAACAGGAATCCAGCCGTTCAGCGATGCCCCTCGTGATCTGCGATGCCCGGCTGGCAACCAGATAGGTCGCAGGAAAATTGAACGGCAATCGCATCGTCAGAAACAACCGGATCAGCATTGCCTGACGCTTCACGCCTGTCTTGGCAAAGACTTGCTTCAGATAAACCCGGATCGTGGACGGTTTCAAATTCATGATCTCGGCAATTTCAGCCAGCGTGAATCCGTCGATCAGATGTTCTGTCAAACGGGTCTCAGCCGGAGTCAGTCGATAAAGCTGACAGACCGTTCGCACACTTTCATGAAGCGGACGGTCCGGATCGGAGATCATGATCAATGCCGCAGGATCATTGACGGCACCATCGGCAGCCGGTTTTTCGCTTGGCACGACGGCGATCAGCAATGAGCACGTACGCATTCGAGAAATGCGCAACATGGCGACCGAGTGCATTTGGTCGGTGGAACTTTTCGGGCGGCGGATCACGGCTCGAACGGCTTCAGCCAATGCCGCACTGTCCGCCGGACATGACGCTTCGATCGAGCGCCCTGTTAAAACAAGTCCATCCTTCATCGCGATCAATTCGCGCGCAGCCAAATTCATCTCGATGACTTCGCCGGATTGGTCGAGCGAAATGAAGCCGAGCTCTGACGACCAGGCCAAGTTCATGACGTTATCGAGAGCTGGCCTATGGATCGGCAGCACTGGTTCGGTTGCAACCACGCGGTACGGCATGACGGGTGCGATCATATTACGCTGTGGCGATGGCCAGGTTACCGCTTTGCAATTGATTTTTACCATTTATCGATCCTTCGAGTTTGCGACCTCGAGGAACGGTGACCGTTGCCACCAAAAGCAACTTGAGCGTCTTTTCGCCCTGCTAAATTTCGAACTTTTATGAATGAAACACCAAAATCGGCACGGATCAACAAAAAAATAACCTTGTTCTGTTGTCGCGATGGCACGTTCGCGCCGATCGTCCAGTCCGACCGGGCACTATCGTCGCGCGCAACCAAGCGGTTTTTTGGTCGTGATCGCGCCGATGGCAGAACGTCGAGCTTGTGCGATGCTCGTCGCGATCCCCGGAAAAGCGCTGATTTATGCCAACTGGCTGGTGAACCGCATTCTTCAGGCGCCCGAATGCCGAAATGATGACGCGACGTCCGGCACCCCAGGGTGTTGCATTCGGTCTTCATCATCATCACATCATCAGTGTGAAGCGGAGCGACTGGCTGCCGATACGATCGGCGACCTCCTGCAAGATTTTTTTGAGGGAATAACGCGCGCCGCGCGTAAGGGACATCATGAGCGACACGACCCTTTCACGACGCCACCTGATCGCGGGCCTTGGTGCCGCTTCGGCTTTTGGCGCAATGCCCGCCTGGGCGCAGGGGCACAGCATCACCGGACACAGTGGTCATGGCGTGCCGCGTCGTGGTGCCGCCACCATTCGCGCAGGGTTCGACGAAGTGCGCGGCGAGGTCATCGATCTGGCGGTGCGCGACGGCCTGCGGATCGTCGAGGGTCGCCGCAGTATCGGTCGTGCCGTCAACGGCAGTGTTCCGGGGCCGCTGATCCGGTTGCGCGAAGGGCAGAACGTCCGGTTCAACGTCACCAATCATTTGCGCGAAGATACGTCGATCCACTGGCACGGCCTGCTCGTGCCATTCCAGATGGACGGCGTTCCCGGCATTAGTTTTCCGGGAATCAAGCCGGGCGCGACTTTCGTCTATGATTTTCCGGTGCGCCAAGCGGGGACTTACTGGTACCACAGCCACTCCGGGTTGCAGGAACAGCAGGGGCATTACGGCCCGCTGATCATCGATCCTGCGGGTGCTGAGCCGGTCAAGTATGACCGCGACTACATCCTGTTGCTCAGTGACTTCACGACGCTCGACCCGCATTTCATCATGAGCCGCTTGCGCACCGGCGAGGGCTATTTCAACCGCCAGCTGACGAGCTGGACCGATCGTTACAAGCTATCAGGGGCCGAGCGGAGGATGTGGGCGCAGATGCGCATGCCGCCAACCGATATCGCCGACATCGGTTCGCCGACATACACTTTTCTCGCCAACGGACGCGGACCGACTGAGGGGCTGGAATTTCTGTTCAAGGCAGGCGAGCGGATCAGGCTGCGAGTCATCAACGGATCAGCACAAAGCTTCTTCAACGTCCGTATCCCGGGCTTGCCGATGACGATCATTGCTGCCGATGGACAGAATGTCCGACCAGTCGAAGTCGACGAGTTCCAGATCGGTACTGCAGAGATCTATGACGTGATCGTCGAGCCGAAAAACGCCGATGCCTATGCGATCGTCGGCGAGTCGATGGACCGATCGGGGATGGCGCTCGCGATGCTGGCCAGCCGACCGGGGGCCCGCGCGAGTGCCCCCGCGTTGCGCGATCCCCCGCTGCTGACGATGGGCGACATGGGCATGGACCATGGCTCAGGCGGTATGGACCATGGCGGCATGGACCACGGGGCGATGAATCATGGTGGGGATAGCGCTGCTGTCGATGCGGCTGGCGCTGCCGCAGCGGTCGACCATGCGGCCATGGGGCATCCCGCTCTGGCGGGCGCCGCGACCGAAGCGGCCGGGCCGACGATGAATATGTCCGGCGGCGGACACAGCATGGCCGGCATGAAGATGCGCGACACCTCGTTGCTGCCGCCCGACGTCAAGGTCGGGCCGGGCATCGACATGGTGTCGATGTCGCCGGTCGATAAAATGGGGGACCCGGGCCTCGGACTGCGCGATGTGGACCACCGTGTCCTGACCTACAAGATGCTCGCAGCACTCGAACCGAACAAGGACACGCGCGAGCCGTCACGGCTGCTCGAGCTGCACCTGACCGGCAATATGGAACGCTATATGTGGTCGTTCGACGGGCGGATGTATTCGGCAGTCAGCGACGTGCCGATCCGTTTTGCCTGGAACGAGCGGGTACGCGTGAAGCTCGTCAACAACACGATGATGGCGCATCCCATCCACCTGCACGGCATGTTCTTCGAACTGGTCAACGGGCAGTCGCCCGCGCGACAACCGCGCAAGAATATCGTCATCGTCCAGCCGGGCGCGAGCGCCACCTTCGACCTGACCGCCAACGAACCCGGCGACTGGGCGTTTCATTGCCACCTTATGTATCACATGCACGGCGGCATGATGCAGACCGTAACGGTCATGGGTCCAAAGGGCGGCGCATGAGCGTGCGGCGGTTGGTGTCGACAGCCGTTCTGTGCACCACACTGATCGCGCCTGCCGCAATGGCACAGCATCAGGGTCACGACATGCCGATGCCGTCCCCCGCAGAGAAGCCCGCGCCGACGCCTGTTCCATTTCCAACGTCTGCCCCGGCTGACCCGCACGCTGGTCACACCATGCCGCCGCCTGCCCCGTCAGTGAGCTCTGCTCAGGCTGTTGACGGCATGGATCACAGCATGATGGACCATAGTGGCGCAAGTGACGCCGTTGCCTCGTCGGGCCCCGAGATGGAAACACGGCCTCCGCCCGAAGCTGGCAGCGGCCCGCCGCGCGCCGCCGATGCGATCTGGGGTGCCGAAGCGATGCGTGCTTCGCGCGGCGACCTGCGCCGGACGCATGGCGACTTTCCGGTTTTATGGGTCCAGGGCGACCGGTTGGAAACGCAAGCGCGCAAAGGACGTAACGGCTATCTCTGGGATCTGCAGGGCTATTATGGCACGCCAACCAGCCGGTTCTGGTTCAAAAGCGAGGGCGAAGGCTCGTTCGGCGAGCGCATTGAGGACGCCGAGTTCCAGGCGCTCTATTCGCGCGCGATCACGCCCTTCTTCGATCTTCAGGCCGGTGTCCGGCAGGATGTGCAGGGTCCGAACACCACCTATGGCGTTATCGGCGTGCAGGGGCTCGCGCCCTATCTCTACGAGGTCGACGCGGCGCTGTTCGTCTCGCATCGAGGCGACGTAACGGCGCGCGTCGAGGCCGAGGTCGATCAACGCATCACCCGACGGCTCATTCTCCAGCCGCGCGCCGAACTCAATCTCGCAGCGCAGGATGTGCCGCGCCTCGGCATCGGCGCTGGTATTGATAAGGTCGAGGTCGGACTGCGGCTACGCTACGAGATTATCCGCGAGTTCGCGCCCTACATCGGGATCGAGCAAAGCTGGAAGCTGGGACGCAGTGCAACCTACGCACGTGCATCCGGCCAAGGCCCCGCCGTCACCAACTTTGTCGTCGGCATTCGGTTTTGGTTCTGACCAGAAAGGAAAGTAACGCGACCCTAGCTAATCAGCGGTGATCGCGGCCGGTGACTTAATCGCGGCGACTTTCGGTAACCAGCACGTTGCGCTGATCCGTGCAAATTGAAACTGCCGCTAACGATCTGCAAGGATGGTGCGGCCGGTGGGAATCGCTGACACTTGATCGTGTTATTCAAGTGGGGACATTAAGCGATCTGCGCGCGTGCGTTGGCTCGAGGCGCCCGCCCCTAAAGTAACTCCACGAAAGTCTGCTCTCAAAGATTGTAACCTCTGCTCTTAACGTTTCGAATATTCGCGGATTATGACCCTCCACTTGGCGCTGAACACGGTCCGCTAGCATGCTGCTTTCCTTTTGCTTCGGAAGTGGTGCGTGGGAGAAAATTAGACCCGTCATTGGCAGGATTCGCGCTCTGTGCGCAGTTATTGGCCTTTCGAGACTGCAATAAGAATTAAAATTTCGCTGATAACTGAACACCATAGAGACGCCGTTCGGCAGGAATGAAACTCGGAATACCGAACGCCCCGCCGGTATTGCCCGCATCGAGCAGATAATCGGTGTCGAACATGTTGCGCGCGAACCCCGCCACTTCGAAACGCTCGCCAAAGCCGACGCCCGCGCGAATGTTCGCCAGCGTCACTGGCCCCTGCGCAATCAGCGGATTGTTCGGGATTTCGAAGAAAAACCGGCTGCGATACGTCACTGTCGGTGTCGCGAATACGCGGAAGCCGCCGCCGATATCAGCGTCGATGGTGAACCCGCCCGATGCTTGCACTTCGGGCTGCAAGCGGAATTTCGCACCGCGAAAATTGGCGGCGATCGTTGGCGTATTGTCGATGCCCCCGTCGATATAACCGATGTTGCCGAAAGCTGTGAACCAGCTGAACGGCCGAACGCTGATTTCGGCTTCGATGCCTTTGTTCGTCGCCGTTCCCGCGCTTTGCGTCAGCGTTGTGCCATTGGGCTGGATCACGCTGACCTGAAAATTATCATATGTCAGATAATAAGCGCCGATCGATCCCGAAAACATGCCCGACGATCCTTTCAGGCCGACTTCGTAATTCCAGACTGTTTCGTCGAGCACCGAATTGTTGCGCGCAACCGGACCCGCCGTTGTCGACTGCGCATCAAGCTGGACGACGGGTGAACGCCGCCCCTTCGACACTGTGGCATAGGCATTGAAGCCATCGGTAATCCGATACAGCACATTGAAACGCGGCAGGATCGCGCTGAAGCTGTCGGCGTTACGGAACGTCTGACCGCGCGTGTCGACCTGTCCCGGGATCAGCGATGCGCCATTCCCGATGACTGTGCGCGGCACGCGCGCGAAAAAGCCAGACGTTCGCTTCTCGATCAGGAAGCGAACGCCAGCCGTGATCTCGAGCACGGGCGTCGGGATCCAGGTGGCATCAGCGAATACCGAATAGCTATCGTTGCGGCCCAAGTTTTCGAAGACCGACTGATAGGGCAAAACGGTTGCCGCACCGCCGGTCAGCAACCCGGTCGCGACCGATGCACCCACCGTGCCATTTGCCGCGACGCACGGAACGTTCAGGTTAAAGGGCGCTTGGGCAAGGCGACGTGTGGCGCACTGAATGAAGGTGCCTTCTTCCGACGAGAACGGCACGCGCTGGATGCTGTTTTCATGAAAGAAGTTTCCCCCGAATGAGCCGCGGAATTTGTCGCCGGTATAGGCAAAGCGTGTCTCATGATTGAACTGATCGCCCTTCGCGAGCTCGGCGAATTCGAGATACCAGGCCGCTGATCCGTCGGCATCGAACACTTCGAGCGAATCGAATTTTCGGTAGCCATTGACCATCGTCAGCACCCAATCGTCGGCGAATTGGTAGTTCACGGTATAATTGACGTCATAAACGTCGCGCTTAAGACCGAGCTTGGGCAGCCCGAGTACAGTCGCGGACAAGGGCGAGCCCCCGAGGAACGCGTCGCCAAAGGGATTGCCCGGCCCCGATGCTTTGGGCAGCGCGCGCGACACGAATGCCGTGCCCGGATTGCGCTGACGGTCATAGGTGAGGATCAGATCGGCGCTGATATCATCGCTCGGCATGAAGCGCAGCGATGCGCGAATGCCGAGCTGGTTTTGCCCGTTCAGGTCGTCCTGTCCGGGCGCGAGATTGTTGACATAGCCGTCGCGCTTCTTGAACGCGAACGCGACGCGACCAGCGATCTGGTCGTTGCCGAGGTTGACGTGGCCGCTCAGCAGCCGCTGATTGAAATTGCCGATCCCGGCCGTCAACTCGCCTGAAAAACCGGGCTTTGGTCGCGCCGAGATGATGCTGATCGCACCGACGGCCGATGCGGTGCCGAACAAGGTCGCTTGCGGACCTTTGACGACTTCGACGCGCTCGACATCGTAAATGTCCTGATAGGAACCGCGCGACCGGCTGATATCGACGCCGTTATAATATAGCGTGACGCGCGGAGCCTGTTGCGCCGAGCCGCTGTCCGACGTGATCCCGCGAATGACGATGCCGGGATTGTTCGCGCTCTGCTCCTGAATGTTCAGGCCGGGCACGAAGAACGCGAGTTCATCGAGATCGAAAATACCAAGCGTGCGCATCCGTTCGCCCGAAACCGCGCTCAGGGTGATCGGCACGTCGATTTGCTTTTCTTCGCGTTTTTGCGCGGTGACGATGATGACCTCGCTGTTATCTTCGGCTGCGTCAGGCGCGCTTTGCGCAACAGCGGGAACGCTCGCGGTCGATGCAAGGATCAGAGCGAGTGTGACGGTCATGCGCATGAAAAAACTCCGCGTCGGGGTTGAACGCGTTCGCAGGTGCAGCATGACTATGACGGTGCGGTGTCAGTTTGGTTGCGCCAACAGTAATACGGACCGCCTTGCTCGTGAGTACTGGCGCCTAACCGCCGACGCAGACATGACTTACGCCGGATGTTCCGTGGTGACCGGAATGCTCGCTCAAGCCCCCAGCTCAGTCGACGCCGCTGCAGCGTTGATCAAACATTGCTTTGGCAACGAATTCTCCGCCCATTCGCAGGCCGATAGGATCGACGGTGTGTCCAACACCGGTCGAAATATGCGCTGTCACGTCGATACCCAGTTGCTCGAGCTCAATTTTTGCGCCGTTCAGAGCTGTAACAGGCACGATTGGATCCACCGAGCCATGCACGAGCAAAACCGGCGGTTTGGTCATTGGCAAATGAGAAAGCTCATCATCACCAGTCGACATTCCCGAATAGCCTACAATCGCCGCAATCTGACATGGCCGTCGCAGACCGACGTGAAGCGCCATCATCATGCCTTGGCGAAAAGTTGCAGTAGACTTGTCTTGGCCTCTGCACATCCCGTCTGAAGCCTCCGGAGCTAGCTACCGTTGAAAGTGATGCTGTTGACGCGCGATTGGTCGGCATCGCAAACAATCTGATCTGCAAAGGCGACCGGCTTTCCCAGGCAGTTGAGCGTCGCGGTGCCGCTGCCTTCGTTGACCACCCTGTCGGTCACTTTAGGAAAAATGGCGACGAAGCTTGTCGCTCCGACCAACGATCCGCCCTTGGCGGTAGCGACGCCGCCGATGCCTTTGTCGATCGAGATCGCATAGTCGCCAGCATAGGTTGCTTGACCCGCCTCAATTCGCACGACGGGTACTTGTCCAGCGAAGACAGCGCGCCGCCGTCCGAGCGTCAACGCTTCGAGGACATATGTGCCTGGCTTAAGGCTGACGATCACGTATCTGATACCGGCAGCATTTGGTGCAAAGCGCTTGTCGCTGCGTCCCAGCCTGCCAAGCCCGCCGAACACCTCTGAGAGCGCACGCCCGGCACCCGACACCACGTTCTTCGTGACCTCGAATGGCTTGAGCCTTCCGGTAGCCGGATCGAACTCGCGCCAGGTCAGCACGGGCAGCGCGTCACCGGCTACTCCAACAAGCACCATGCCTTTTCCCGCTTCGCTTTCCTGCGCGACGCTCGGCGAAGCGAGAACGGCAACAGAAGCGAGGATCACGAGAAGAAGCTTTGTCATGCGCGCAGTTCTAGCATCATGGGCGGAATCATCAATTCGTTCCTGCGAGACACGAAGCGCAATTGAACGGATGGCTGACTTCTGGCCAGCGCCATTGCGACGACTACTGAGCTGTTCACGTCGCGCTCATTGTTTGTATCGGATGGCACGGTTCGGCTGCGGGAGGGCGGAAATGCAAAAGATCTGGATAGTTGGCCTGGCGATGCAGCTCGCTGGTTGTGCGACGGCCACAATGGAAGGTTTCGAGAAGATCGCCGCGCAGGACGGCGTTGAGCGCGTTGACATCAGCGCGGTTCCTGCCTGGATGAATGGCAGTTTTCGCGTTGGGGACAGTCAGGGGAGCGTCCGTCGCATTGCCTTGAGCGACGCGATCGGATGGGGCCCGGATGGCATCGGCTCTAATTTCGATCTTGTGCAAGATGGTTATGCCGCGCGCTATGGACGAATGGCTTTCGAAATCTCGCGCGCCGACCTCGGCGGACGGGCCGAAGCGCGCTGCACTTATTCCCGTGAAGAAGAGCGTGCGGCAGTCGGCCGTGTAACGCTCGCCCGACCCTTGGAGCCCCTGCGCGTAACCTGCCGATACCGGATCGACGGACGCGAGGCAGGGACTCTCCATCTTTCGGCGCATCCCGACGGTCGTGCGAGCTATGCTGATGGTCGCAAAGGCGAGATTACCATTTTCGGGACGAGGCTCGCTTTGCAAACGCGGCATGGCATCGCAGAAGCTGACGTGACCAATGCCGACGCCACAGGCTATGTCATGCTCGGCAATTACGGGCAAACGGTCGGCGCTTTGGAATTGACGGGGGGAACGTCGCGACGAGCGATCCTGCCGAACGATAAGGCGCAACGCAAAGCGGCTGTGCTTGCCGCTGTTACTCTTGCGTTGTTCTGGGATCCTGGCGATGTCGGCTGAGAATGAAGTTTCAGTCATACCCACGAGCTTCCCCCGAACGTCACAGCCATGATCGATATGGTCACGAACAAGCGGCAGCTGTTGCAACCGACCGGTGATTGATAAAACCGCCGATATGCCGTCGGAAGCAGGAGAATTCATAGTTAATTCCGGCAGGGACTACTTTCGGCCCCATCCTGCACGATTCCTATCCTGACAAACTTCAGTCTAAAAAACTGATAGTGTTAAAAAAATGTAGCGTAGAAACATGTATAGATTTTCAACTCCACGGCTACTCAGACCCCGTAACCGCAGTGATCGTGCCATCGCGGGTGCGAATATATGCCCGCCCTCGCCACACCAGCCGCCGCTGAAATTGAGCGAATAGCAACCGCAGCGCGACCGGCACATCGAGCAATGGTGAAAGCCAGAAACTCGAGGCACGGCCTGCGTAAGAGCCGTTGATGCCGATCAGCACCCCTAACCGGCAAATGAACAATGTTCCCTGCACCCAAACGAACCACAGCGGCAACCCGCCGA